>CAXTLE010000175.1:0-6563 GCA_964244855.1 uncultured Aestuariivirga sp.
ACCCCGGTCAGGCTTCGTCCCCGCCAGCCAACGTCGCGCCGACAATGCCGCGCCTACAGGACACACGCAGCGGGCGTTCGGGTGAAGTATCTAGCAAGGTGCCTTCTGAGGGAAGCAATGGCTCCGCGTTTCTTCCAAATTCAGAAGCCGCCGTACGTGGCCAACAGAATGGTGAGGGCTCGTCAGGTGGCGGCCAGCAAGGTAAAGGTGATCAGGGTGGCGATACAACTGGCGGCAACGATAATGGAAACGACGCCGGCGGTGGTGACCAGAATACAGGCGGTTTTGGTGGAGGGGGCAGCAACATCGATCGCCCTACTGCCACTGGTGCTGGTCCAGAAGAGCCGGATGATGACACTCTGAACCAGGAGCGCTCGTTCCAAACAAGCAAGTTTTACACTGGTACTGAAGGGGACCAGAACTTTGAGGGTCCAAGCACTGAGAATGGTGGTGGCATTGACGGTGGCGGCAGAGGCGGCAATCGTCCAACAGCGACAGGCGCGAACCCCGGGTCTGGAGGCGCTGGTGGCGCTGGCGGCCCTCCTAGCCCTCCTGGCCCTCCCACACCGCCCGCAGGCGGCAACAACCCCTATATACCCCCACCCAAGTTGGCAACCGCTTCCAGTAAATCTATTGGTCAACTTTCGATTATGTACGAGAAGAACACCAATTCCTCGCTCCGGTCCATCATCGCAGACACAAAGCAGGGGCTTCGTTTCTCGGCATACGGCGGCAACCTGGGTAGTAAGCTTACTTTAGCGAGCCAAGCCATGTGGAATACGGGTTTTTCTGCACAGCAATCCCTGACGAATGGCAGGCATCTGGATGTTCTGGCGCACACTATGAATGTGGATGTTACCCAACTTGCACAAAGGATGGCCGATAAATTAGAAGCTCAACGGGATATCATCGCTCAATATACCCCGCAAAACCCGCTCGTTATCAACACACGACTTAAGCCAAGTTCGATTGAACCTGCAATTGAATATGCCACCGCCCTCTTCAGTGCTGGTGTTACTGTGCCAGCACATACGCAACAAATTGATGGGTACGATGTGGAGTGTCCAGCTAAACTGGTGTTGACAGCGTCGTCTCAGGATGTTGATGGTGTGTCGAAGTGGGCGCGCCCGCCAATGAGGGGGCTTGATATTGAGGTGCTCACACGACTGGGTGACGTGACGACAGTGCATGTTCCACTTCCAGATGATTTTGAGGGAACGCCCAATGCCGTCGCTGGTGTGTTGTTAACTGTGCCGCCACAAGCAAAGCTTCACCTCGCGGATGGTTCAACCGTAAATGTCGAAATATCGGATAAGAACGCATTGGTTTTAAGCACGGCGCTTAATTCTACGCCCAAATTTGTAGATGGAGCTGGCGCTCGGTTTTTTCCCGAAGGTTCACAGCGCTTCCTCAAGGAGGTATCTGCAACAACAATCAAAGGCACCATCAACCCTGGGGTTGGTGTGAACGCCGTCAAATTTATTACTTTCGGCGGCGTTGGGGATACTCCCTTCGAAGGTTCACCAGGGAATATGACGTCAAACTTTGGGCGCGGTGAGCCGTCCGAAACACTGAATAAGCCTGTTCCCAGAGGTTTCCACGGCGCGGAAGGTATCCGGGTCAGTGCCGGTGGGGCAACAGAGACGCACACGAGCGAAGGCATTATATTACAATTCGTCGGCATGACAGAAAGCGAAGCAAACGGGGCAAAAGAGCTGGTCCGAAGGATGCCTCAATTTGTCAACGAATTATGCGACAAATATGGAATATCCGACCTCGCAAGAGCTGACTGGACGGCACTTGTTCCAGGATATGAGAATCCCAATTTTATTATTCCAGACCGGGCTATCGAACAACTGATGGATGCATCAGCGCCAAATGATAGAAACGGTCCACTTCCAAGAATGCAGTTGGAAATTGAAGCATGGTTGAATGAAAACATCTCGGACTGCGGACTCGATCAAAGCCATCGCCTTCATCATTATCCAGCGGCGCCAGGAGATCAGGTACTTCTATATTCTGAGCCAGGTGCTAATTTCGGTGTCGAGTGGGCTGTAGGTGGGCGTGGACAGAAAGTCATTCCTTCCCTGAACTTCCTTCTCACCGAACTCAAGACAGATCGTGGTATTGATCTTATGCCGGAACTCGAAAGCATAGGTGGTGGCTTATCCGGCATCAGACAGCTGGAGTTCCCTGAAATTGACCAGTTTTTATCGGATGTTGTTCGTCCGCTTGCTCTGCTTCATCAGCGTGGCGGCAACCTCGAAATGGCATTAAGCGAAAGCGGCATGCAGCTTGCCGAGCTCCAAGCCATGTCACTTCCGGAAATCGCAGAAACCGTGCGTGATCTTGGAGTGTTTTCAACGCCCATCAATCGCCTTGAGCAGGAGGCAGCACAGGTTGGCGTGTTATACGGCAACTTGTTCCCGGCATACGTTGTCTGTGGTGACACGATTGAAGAGCTGCCTGACGGCACCCGGTTAGGCACTGATACCAGCATGGTGCGGGTTTACGAAAAGCTCTGTGAAAAAGCTGTTTTGGTCATGATTGATACAATGGGTGGAACTCCACCCCGGGAGCGGCAACCGTTTTTCTCGACGGCCCTCAACGAACAGACCGGAGAAGTCGAGGTTATTCCAAGAAAATCGCCCCGACCAGATGGTCCCAATGGAGAGCATGCGCCAACAATGTATTTCGCAAACCAGGCAGAGTTCGGCGCAGTCTTCAATGCAGCATTGCTCGCCCAAGCCGCTCTTACTGACCAACAACTGCTGATCAACCCACGTTAAGAAAACTATATTCAAAAGCGTCCTCAAGCACCGCGATGTTTGAGGGCGCTTCGCTTCGAATGCCCAACGAAGTTAAGCGTTCAGCCTGTCAAAATACAGAACGCCAGCTGATTTTGGCTCTGTAAGGTTCCTGTAAGGTTTTAATGAAAGGTTAACTGGCACGGGCAGGCACACTGGTAAGGCAACACAAGAGTGAATAGGTTGCTTGAAACTTAACAGGTTTTGGCAAGTTCTTCTGTGCATTGCCTTTTTTGGGAATTTATAGAGGAGACTGGAATGTCAGATATCAAAACTGTTGATCCCTACGCTGCACGCAGTTCGATGTATTTGGACAATCAATTTACATCATTGGCGCCTGGAAAAACTGAAGATGTAAAGTCAGGTGTTCGGGTCAACGACTTTCTAATCTCAAGAGGGGAGATCGACAAACGCACTCTCGACTCGCAAACGCAGAAAGTTGCACTCGCGCAACGCACCGAGCAAATGCGACCCTATGTGCCTGGCCCCGCTGAGGCCATTGGATCGCAAATAAAGGATTCGCTTGCCGATTTACTTGACTGGGACATCAGCAGCAAGAATGGATTGAAGGATTATGCGCAAATGGCGAATTCAGTAAGCGGCGGCATGTTCGATGATTCTTCTGCAAGCGAGGAAGAAGACGGAGAGGGGAAAGACGAATTTGGTATTGGTGCAATGACAAAAGCAATCCGGGACATCAACCGCATGCAACAAGGTCATATATTAATGATGCTGGACCTTTTGGATAAAAAGGGCGCTGCGGAAATGATCACCAAAACATTAAAAGGCGTCAACTCTTCATTCAACAAGCTGATTTCCGGGTAGGGGCGGGCGATGAGGCAGGTTGGAATACTTCTTCTGCTTCTGCTCACCGGTTGCAAAGAGCAGCTATATACAAAGCTGACCGAACGTGAAGCCAATGAAATTGCTGCGGCCTTGATGCAAAACAGCATAGATGTGGATCGTAAAAGCGCCAAAGATGGATCAATTACAGTCAGCGTCGAAAAAGATCAGTTTGCAAAAGCCATATGGGTTCTTCAAAATCAGGGACTACCACGCCAGACGTTTTCGAGCATGGCTGATGTTTTCAAAGGCGAGGGGCTGATTCCGTCGCCCATGGAAGAGCGGATACGGTTTCTATACGCCTTGAGCGAAGGGTTATCGCGAACCATTTCTGAAATAGACGGCGTCATTGATGCGAGGGTTCACGTAGTTCTACCCAAAAACGACCCAATGAATCAGGAAGCCCAGCCTTCATCAGCGTCTGTGTTTATCCGTTACTACGAAGATCAACCCCCTCGAATTCCCCAAATCAAAATGCTGGTTGCCAATAGCGTTGATAGTCTGAGTTACGAGAAAGTCAGCGTCGTAACTTTTGCAATTCCACGACAGGCATATCAACCAGTTGTCGCAAATGCTTTCGTTGAAGGTGCAATGATCAAAAAAACAATAATACCTGCAACAGGGTTGGGTTTGCTCGGGGTTGCGCTGATTGCGTTCTTACGAATAAGGCGCCGAAGTCTTTTGTCTAATCTTGTTTCGCCGCAACTTGTTGACGTAACTCCAGGTGTAAAGCCTCAGGCAACGTCTGGTGTTCCCTGATGCGTTTAGAGTCGGGTAAAAAGCAAACGGCATGGTTGGCAGAGAATGGCCAGACTGTACCTGCGACAAAACCGGACCTTAAGTCTTCCAGCATGCTGCCTTTGGCGCCGGGTGAAGTCAAAACCACGAAGCCTGCTGTTTCTTCAGTCAAAAATGCTGGAGACGCAAAATTCGCAGCAAGGCATTCGCGCACCAATTACGATCTTTCAACCGAATTATTTGCACCAGTTTCCTCCAAAAATGTGGCCCTTTCGACAATTCAAGAGGCGCTGCAATTTTCATTGCCAGAATCGACTCTTGAGAGGCTGGTCCAAAGTGAGCGTTTTGGGAAGCGACTTGGTTCATTAATTGAAGAATACCATCAACCGGAAGCGTTTGATCCCAGCAGAGTTGACATAGACGATTTGCGGGTTGCCCTGACCGTGTTGGATCAGTTCGATCGTACTTCACTCATAGCCGGAGCCATGTGGAATGGTGAAGCTCTGCGAACAACTCTGCAGAAAGTGGACATACGTGAGATGATGGATCTGTTGGGGCGTGAAACCTTGGCCTTTGCAATAATGAATGCCTTGCAGCCGCCTAGCCAGGCTCCGTCACCTAAACCACTCGAAGCAATCCGCTCGGACGGCGTTGCGTGCTTCCATGCTTGGGCGGTATCAATTCCAAGATGCCTTAAACAAAGAATCGAATTGCGTCAGCCAAGTCTGTTTCACCAAGTGCCTGAGCCATCAGATATGTTTCTTGCCAGCGGACCGTTGATTGTGCGCAAAGTGGCGCAACACATAATGGGCTTGCGCGATGAATAGCGAGTCTCTGATCCCTTTAGGCCGCATCGTCAGGAAGGAAGAAGTTCCAAGATGGTTTGACGCGGTTACTGCGCGCAATGATCTCCTGAATGCCCGGCAAGCGGTGGAAGCATCAAGGAACGATGCTATCGCTGCCGCGTACGAAGAAGGATACGCATCCGGATTGGAGGCAGGTAAACGGGATGCTGCTCTTTTGGTACTCAGGACAACACTAAAGCTAAATCGAAGAGCAGAAGAAATAGAACGGCAACTGCCTCTACTGGTGATGGACGTCGTCGAAAACATTCTGGGCCAGTTTGACACCGGCGTACTTCTCGGAGCTTCAATCAAGCGCGCAATGCAAGATTTGTACACGAAGACAGAGATTTCAGTTCAAGTCTCTGCTGAAGACTTTGAAAGTGTCGGGCGAATTATCGGGGAGTTGTCCAAGACACCGGGCATTCCTCCCATACAGATCCGTTCTGACGACGAAATGAAGCCTGGCGACTGCCGGCTCATTGGTGACTTTGGTTCTCTTGATCTATCTCTGCAAACGCAAATGAACCTGCTCCGAAACGGCATACACGGTCTGGCCGGGGATACAGCAGATGTTTGACCGTGAGATCCAGAATTCTGAACAGGACAAGCAAGTTGTGATATCTTTCGAGCAGCTTCGTCTAGCCGCGAAAAGCACAAAAACCCGCCAGATAAAGGGTGTCGTAGTGCGTGCGATTGGCACGATCATTGAGGCGATTGTGCCCAACGTTGCTATTGGCGAGCTCTGCATCATCGAAGGTTCAACGGAAGGGCAGTCCTTCTACGCGGAAGTTGTGGGCTTGGCCAAAGACAGAGTTATCCTGACACCGTTGGGCGAAATGTTTGGGCTTCCGGCGGGTGCTGCCGTGGTTCCAACTGGAAAGTCGGTAGAGATTCCGGTCGGCGAGTCCATGCTGGGCCGCGTTGTGGACAGTTTTGGCGCACCTCTAGACGGGAAGGGACCAATAAGGGCCGAAGCCTTTCGTTCGATCCACGCCGCGCCGCCACAACCGATGGAGCGCGCCCTCATATCCAAACCACTTCGTCTCGGCGTGCGTTCCATAGATGGCATTCTAACCTGCGCGGAAGGTCAGAGGATTGGAATTTTCGGGGAGGCCGGAGGCGGTAAGTCATCATTGATTGCCGAGATCGTAAAGCAGGCTGAGGTCGATGCCGTGGTAATTGCACTGATTGGTGAGCGAGGGCGCGAAGTTCGGGAATTTGTCGAACACAACCTTGGACCTGCAGGCATGGAGCGCGCTGTTCTCGTTGTTTCAACGTCGGACAAGTCAGCTCCTGAACGCATGGCGGCCGCCGCAGCAGCAACCAGCAT
>CAXTLE010000176.1:0-6534 GCA_964244855.1 uncultured Aestuariivirga sp.
GCCACATGGCAAAGCTGACCAAGCGGATCGTAGACGCGGCCGAGATCAATGGAAGGGATTATTTTATCTGGGATGACGAGTTGCCCGGCTTCGGTCTGCGCGTGTTCGCATCGGGCAAGCGTAGCTATCTGATCCAGTACCGCGCGGCGGGCCGAACCCGGCGCTACGCCATCGGCCAACACGGCGTCTGGACGCCAGAAACCGCCCGGCAGGAAGCTAAGGTGCAACTCGGCCGAATTGCCCATGGCGACAATCCTGCGGAGGAGCGCCAGCTCGATAACAAGGCCGTCACCATAAAGGAGCTTTGCGCTCTCTACGTCGCGGATATGAACGTCGGCCTTATTCTCGGAAAAGGAGGACGGCCAAAAAAGCCGACGACGATCATGACCGACACGGGACGGATCGAACGCCACATCGTTCCATTGCTCGGCTCTCGGCGGGTCAAGGATCTGACCAAAGCTGACGTGAACAAACTTATGAAGGAGATCATTGCAGGCAAGACCCGCGTGTCAGTCAAGACGATAAAGTTACGCGGCAGGGCAATTGTGCGTGGCGGCCCGGGAACCGCAACCCGCACGATCGGGCTACTCGGTGGTATCCTGACCTATGCCGTCGAAGCGGGGATTATCGAGAACAACCCTGCGCACGGACTTAAGAAGCCGAAGTATGACGTCCGAACCCGTCGCCTCTCCGAAGCGGAGTATCGAACACTCGGCCAGATGTTGCGCGACGCAGCGAAAACCGAGAAATACACCACAACGGTCAACATCATTCGGCAAATCGCCTTCACCGGTTGCCGACGCAGCGAAATCATCGGCCTCGCGTGGAGAGAAGTTGATATTGAGGGAAGCTGTCTGCGCCTTGAAGCCAGCAAAGAAGGTGTGTCCATTCGTCCGGTGGGTTTGCCTGTGATCGAATTTATGGAGGCGCACGGGAAAGGAAAGATTGGGACCTACGTTTTCCCTGGTCTGGATGAAGACAACGCTTTCGGCAGCTTCCCAAACCATTGGGAACAGATATTCAAGAAGTCGCCTTTGGCCGATGTGACCCCCCATGTGCTACGCCACAGCTTTGCCAGCATTGCTAACGATCTTGGGTTTACCGAAATCACAATCGCCGCGCTCATTGGCCATTCCAAGGGTACGATGACCAGCAAATACATCCACACGCTCGATACGGCTCTCATCATGGCAGCGGACACGATCGCTGGGTATATTCAAGGCTTACTTGACGGCGTCGAATTCAAGCAAACGGCCTACGCCTTGGATCGCGACTCCCGGCGAGCTGCCCTTGATCGTTTCCTAACCAAAGCGCTGGTTGAGACGCGAGATGAGCTTGAAAGGCCGACACGCCACCTTACTTGCATCAACGAAGTTGGATAGGATAGAATCTAAAGATGGTCGCATTAATTGTTATGAGCACGGTGTTGATCGGGACGCTCTGCGTTCTCGCCTATAGGCTTGCTGTTTATGCACTGCCTGTGATGCTCGGCTTTGAGATTACGCACATCGCCTATCAAACTGGAGCGGGAATGATCGGTGCCAGCATCATTGGATTCATCGCTGGCGCTATGGCGTACGGCCTCCTCTCGGTACTGTTTGTTTCGCTGCGATCACCAGCTACTCGCATCACCGTCGGATTGATCTTTGCACTGCCCGCCGCTGGAGCGGGCTACGCCCTCATATCGGGGATCAGCGCAAACACGATGCCATCGGAGCTTTGGCAATTGATGTTCTGTGTCCTTGGTGGATTTCTTGTCGGAGCGGCGGCGTTCACCCGGCTGTCATTTCCAGCCACCAGACCTCGAGCCTGAACCATGCCACATGCCACCGGCTGGCATAGATCGGTAATGGGGCAAGCTGCATTTAAGAATGAAGCATCACAACTGCCTAAAAGCGTCAGCAATACTCCAGATTCCTGACAACAAATCCCAATAACTAAAACGTCGTTAAGGGCCAACAGCGGTCATGAGTGGCCTCCAGCAAAAAAGGGGAATTCAAAAGTAACACTGATCGAAATAGTAAATCATCTGGTAGCGATTGTCTCTGGGTTAGGTGTGATTTTCATAGTGGCATTGCCCGACGTCAGCGCCCACTGGAAATTTTGCCTAACTGACCTATTTACTGAAAATAAGGCATGTTTTAAAAATGCGCAGTCGTGGTCATGGCTTTCTGTCTTCTGGGTTGATTTCTATCGGACATTTTAACGCCAAGATTAGAAAGGGTTTGTATCTCTTCGCCAGAAGGGCAGCTATGCAGGGGGTTCCATGTTTGGGCAGAAATTTTTTGGGGCCAAGAGCTTTGGTCAGAAAACAATATTTGGCCGTGCGCCAACCGACAATCATCAGGAAAAAACCTTCGTGCCAGATGATCGCCGCTGGACATTTGAAGAATTGGAACGCCTGATCGAGCCAAGCCTTGAAGGCAAAAAGCTGGACAGCCATTCATGGTATCGCGGCTTTGGGTCTTATCTTACCAACTTCACTGAACAGGAACGTGCTGACGTTCTGGTTTCGCTGGTTCCGCTGGTTGATGAATTAAAGGAGAAGCCAACCTATCCACCCGACCATGCTTCTCAAATTGAACATGCGCGCCAATGCTTTGATCAATTGCTGCACTTAAAAATCGAGCTGCGCTCCGAGCAACTGGGCGATTACGTGACGCTGATGACGTCGATTACGCGTGTAACCGCTGCAGAATATAGAGCCAAACCTTTTTTGGCCGAGATCAAAGCCATGATCGCCAGAGGTGGTTTTCTGACGTCGACAGAAATTACAAAGCTGGCCGGCTACGCCGGCGAACTCCGCAGATGCGGCGACAAGAGTCGAGACAAGCCCGGCAAGAAAACCTATTTAGCCTTGGCAAGCACTGTTGATAAAATTATTGGTGCCGAACAGTCTTCTCTTTCTGCTCTGCTTGACCGCAGTGAATCTGCTGAGACCGGATACAGTTTTGAAGCGCTGCCAGAGAATTACGATTTCTGGTGCAAGCTGTTTGCTGAAACCGCAACAGGTCTGCATGAAATTGCCGCAGACCTGAAGAGCAAGACCAAAGTGGCTTGGCTGCATGATGAGAAGGCCTTTGCCACAGCATTTCCTGCCATTGGGCCTTTTACCCCTAAGTTCCAGCAATGGAATGAACATGAATATGAGAGGTTTATGAACTTTAGCAGGTTTCGGGAGATTCTGAAAACTCGAGCAAGGCTTGTAGAACCTTCACTCTATTTGGAGCTCCGTGGAAAACGCAAAAAATTTGAAAATTCAGTTTGCTATTTTTGGCATTCACCAGCGATTCCAGCACTTGAAAAATTGGGCGATCTAGAGCGGGCTGAGGACACAGCTATGCTCGAGCAGTTGATAACCGTTAAAGACGGCAGTCGTCCCACTGCCAAATGGGTGAAAGCAACCTTGGGCTTGGTTGATGTTATTGGTCGCAAAGAAGTTGAACGCCGATTGCATGAATGGCTTAGCGTGTTCCATGATCCAATTATTAGCCGAGAAATTTTTGGCGAAGGACAGAACTGTTTCAACGTCGAGCGAATCATCAGTGAGTGCAACACTAAATTGAATGACTGGCCAAAACTCTTCGCACCTGATGCCATAAAGATAGCAGGTCGGGCCCTAGCGTTGCAGCTTGCAAGCGATAAGTCCAATACGAGTATCACTCTCGATCTTTTTAAATACAGAATAATTCAAAACGCACTGAAGTCCAAGATGACCACTGCACTTGACCTTTATGTAGAAGCAAAGATCCTTAATGGGCCGAACCGGAATGATTATAACGCAGGATATTTATCTTGGCAGTCTGCGTCGGTTGAAAATGAACAATTGCTGCGCGCCTGTATCTGGCTTTTACCTGAAATGCCAGATCAGTCGGCTACGATTGCGACACTCGAAAAAATGGCTCTCGCGTGTTCTTGTGGCTTTCATTCGGGGCGGGACAATTACCGTTCACATATTGTAGCCAATGCAGCAATCGCCAGTCTTGTCGATATGGGTACGACTGACGCGGATTTGGCATTACTACGTCTCTCACGCGAGATTGATGACGCCTCAATCGTTGCCACCATTAGCAAAGCGCTGAATCAACCAAACTCCGATCAAACAGCTTCTACGTAACCCTTGCTGGTTTTTTCTAGTATAAGTTTCTCAGCCTCGCGTTTGGCGCGATCTGGGTTGTCGTAATTTTTAAGCACGCGCTGGCCTTTGGCACCGGAGCGGCCATACTCCACCACAAGATCGCACTCCGAAACGCCTACCCGCCAGAATTTGTCGGAGGTGCCCTGCACAAATCGGAATTCACGCGTGGTGCTGCGCATAGTTTCAGTTTCGGCGGCTGGCTCTGCTGGCAAAACCTCTGACGCTTTAATTTGAGCTGCAGCTTCGGCTGCCGCACTTGATGGAAGATTGTCAGTATCGGTATTGGACTCCGCCCAACTGTCCTTCGTAATCTCTGCTTCAATCCGTTTGATGGTCTGTTCTGGCGCACGCAGCCAAGATGTGACGGGTACGTCGATCACACGCCAGCCAAAGGCGCGCAGAATAGCAGGTCGGAACAGGAACCGATCCTCAACATCCAACTCCGCGTCGGTCTCACGGTCCAGCAATATGCCAAGCCTAAAACCGCGACCATCGGTATCGGCGATGGCAAGATCACAGCGAAAACTGGCGCTGCCCACATGTTCATGCACAAGGTGGCCGCGTTTGCGCAGGGCTTCGGCAATGGCACTGCGCACAGCATCGAGCGGCTTTTCGATGCTGAATTTTTGCGCGGTTTCTAGTCCAAGCGTTGCCAGTATGGTTTGGGCATGATCCACTGCGCCATTCGACTGGGCTTCGGCGAAAGCCAAAAAGCTGCGCAAGGCGCGCGCACCGTCATTGTGGATGTTGGTGATTGCTTCTGGTGCGATAGTTGAAACAATTGCCATGTGACGGCGGGCCCGACTGAAAATAACATTCAGGCGTTTCTCACCGCCGCGTTGATTGATGGGGCCAAAATTCATCGCCATTTTCCCATCACGGCTCGGGGCATAGCAAACGCTCATTACGATAACATCGCGCTCATCACCTTGAACATTTTCAAGATTCTTCACAAACAGCCCATTGAATTGGCCGTCATCTTCGCGTGTATATTCTTGTTCAAGTGCGGTCGCGAATTTTTCATCTTCGCTAGCCAGTGTCTCAAGCGCCGAATCCAGTTCGCCTTGTTGGGCTTCCGAAAATGCTACTATGCCTATGCTGCCATGTGACTTACGCAAAATAAGGTTGCGCACCAGCCCGGCTATATAGCGTGCCTCCGGTGGATTGCTGCGACGTTCATAAACACCATCAGTTATGCGGTGCGTTGAGATCGGTACCTGCAACAAACGCTCTGCCCCCTGTTCCCAAGCCTTGGCGTCGGTTGAGGTGACGCCCACTGTCTTACCATCCGTAGCGTGAAGCATTTGATCAGGGATCGTCACCAGTTTACCGTTGTAGAACGCGGCATTGGAAAAATTGATCAAAGCTTCATAGCGACTGCGGTAATGCCAGGCCAACAAAGTGGCGGGCAAATTGCGCGCCGATTGATTCAGCAGACTGTCAGCGTCCAGTGCAATGGAAATCTTTTCACCATCTTCTTCTGCTGTAATTTCCATCTCATCTTCATCGAGAGCTGTTGAGAAGAAACTGGTGGGGGGCAGTTGCATCTCATCGCCGACCACAATCACCTGCTCTGACCGACACAATGCGGGAACGGCTTCTTCCATCGGTATCTGACTGGCTTCATCGAAAATCACCACATCAAATAGATTGGAATGCAATGGCAAAGTATCGGAAACCGAAAGCGGGCTCATCAGCCAGATCGGTTTGAGGTCGTTGACCACGAGCCCGGTATCGCCCTCTGCCAAATCACGGATTGAGCGATAGCGCATCGTTTTCTCAAATTCTCTTTCCAACTCACGCCGCCCAGCAGCGTAGCGCTTCTTGAGCCGGCGCTTGTCGATGTCGAGCATGGTTTCGGATGTCTCGGACAGTTTGACATTGTCGCGAAATGCCCGGTGCAGATTTGCGGTGATGGCAGCGGCGTTTTGTTGTAGCAATTTTTCTTTTGCCGCAGCGGCGCGGCGTGTGATCTGCATCAACCGCTCTACATCAAATTGTCGGATTTCAGGATGGGCCCGCTCAAGGCGGCTCAACTCTTCATCTACGATGAGCGCCTCCAGTTGTGCCTGTGGCAAAGCAATTTGGCGCAATGCAAAACTAACTTGTGGATCGGCATTGTGAACGTCCGCAAGCAATGGCAGCGCACTTGGCAGATCATCCAGGTTCTCACGCAATCCGCGCAACATCTGTGCGATCTGATCGAAGTTGAGATTATCAATATTTTCAATTGACGATGACAACAGCAGCTTCAGTCTCTCGAGATTTGCGGACTGCGCCGCTTCATTGGAATTGACGGCCGCAGGGTCTGTTGCATTTTTTACAGCAGCCAGCATCTTGAGCGTCGAACTTGATTGTTCCGCATTATTCATCAAGCGTTTGCGTAGCTCAGTCAA
>CAXTLE010000177.1:0-3782 GCA_964244855.1 uncultured Aestuariivirga sp.
CCATGTGATTCTTGATGCGGATGTTGGCGAAGGTGCCGCGCATCATGACTTCGTGATTGCCGCGGCGGGTTCCGTATTGGTTGAAGTCCATGGGGGCGACGCCGTTGGCCGTCAGGTATTTGCCAGCGGGGGACGCTGCCTTGATGGAGCCTGCGGGGGAAATGTGGTCGGTGGTGATTTTATCGCCGAAGAGGCCAAGGATTTTTGCCGATGTGATGTTGGTGACGGGCTTCGGGTTCATCTGCATGCCTGCAAAGTACGGCGGGTTTTGCACGTAGGTGCTCGTGTTATCCCAGTTATAGGTTTCGCCCTTCGAGGTGGTGACGCCACGCCAGTTCTTGTCGCCCTTGAACACGTCGCCATAACGGTCCTTGAACATTTTCGCTGTGATATTTTTGCGGACGAAGGTTTCGATTTCCTTGTTCGTCGGCCAGATGTCTTTCAAGTAAACAGGCTTACCCTTTTTGTCGTGACCCAAGGGTTCGGTGGTGATGTCGATTTGCGTTGAACCTGCGAGAGCATAGGCGACGACCAATGGTGGCGAGGCAAGGTAGGCGGCTTGCACGTCGGGCGAGACGCGGCCTTCGAAGTTGCGGTTGCCGGAAATCACCGCTGAGGCAACGATGCCGTTGTCGTTGATGGCTTTCGAAATGGCAGGGTCGAGCGGGCCGGAATTGCCAATGCAGGTGGTGCAGCCGTAGCCCACGAGGTTGAAGCCGATCTTGTCGAGGTCTTTCTGCAGACCGGCTTTGGTCATATATTCACTGACGACTTGAGAACCGGGGGCGAAGGAGGTTTTCACCCATGGCTTTGACGTTAGCCCAAGTGCTGCGGCCTTGCGGGCGAGAAGGCCTGCGCCGATCAGCACCGATGGATTGGATGTGTTGGTGCAGGAGGTGATAGCGGCGATGACGACGTCGCCATGGCCCAGGTCATAGTTCTTGCCTTCGACTTTAATGCGCTTTGCCTGTTCGCCTGCTTTGGCGAAACCAGCTTTGTCTTTCGGTTGGTCGAGAGCGGACTGGAAGCCTGCTTTGATGTCTTGCAGGGGTACGAATTTTTCGGGGCGATTGGGTCCGGCCATGGCGGGGACGACGGTGGAGAGGTCGAGTTCCAATGTGTCGGTGAACACAGGGTCTGGTGCGCCCTTGCCGTTGAACATGCCTTGGGCTTTTGAATATTTTTCAACCAGCGCGATACGGTCGTTTTTGCGACCAGAGAATTTGAGATAGTCGAGTGTCACCGAATCTACGGGGAAGAAGCCGCAGGTCGCGCCATATTCCGGAGCCATATTGGCGATGGTGGCGCGGTCGGCGAGGGTGAGGTAGTGCAAGCCAACGCCATAGAATTCGACGAATTTTCCGACCACGCCTTTCTTGCGCAGCATGTTGGTGACCAGCAACACGAGGTCTGTCGCGGTGACGCCTTCCTTCAGCTTGCCTGTCATCTTGAAGCCGATAACCTCAGGCAGCAACATCGATTGGGGTTGACCCAGCATGGCAGCTTCAGCTTCGATGCCACCCACTCCCCAGCCCAATACGCCCAGACCATTCACCATGGTTGTGTGGGAATCTGTTCCGACGAGCGTGTCAGGGTAAGCGAGAGTAATCTTCGCCTTCTTCTTGCCCTTGGTGACAATTTCGGATTTCGTCCAAACGGTTTGCGAGAGATATTCCAAATTCACCTGATGGCAAATGCCTGTGCCGGGGGGCACGACGCGGAAGTTCTCAAACGCGCCCTGCCCCCATTTCAGGAACTTGTAGCGCTCCATGTTCTGTTCGTATTCGCGCTTGACGTTTGCTGCGAGAGCTTTGTTGTTGCCGAAATTATCGACAACAACGGAATGGTCGATGACGAGATCGACGGGCACCAACGGATTTATTTTCTGGGCATCACCTTTCAGCAGTTTCATGCCGTCGCGCATGGCGGCCAGATCGACTACGGCGGGAACGCCTGTGAAATCCTGCATCAACACGCGGGCGGGGCGGAAACCCACCTCGGCGTCGGCCTTGCCCTTGTTGGTGAGCCAGGCGACGAAACCCATGATGTCCTTCTTCGTCACCGTGCGGCCGTCTTCGTTGCGCAACAGATTTTCGAGCAGCACTTTCATGGAATAGGGCAGTGCCCCGATGCCTGTGAGGCCGTTTTTCTCCGCCGCTTTCAGGCTGTAGTAGGTGTAGCTCTTTGCTCCCACCTTCAAAGTTTTGCGGGATTTGAAGCTATCGATGGACATGGAAGTGCCTCTTGCAAAGGTGTGCGGATTCTTGCGTCGGCTATAGAGGATGTTGCGTCGCAATACAAACGTTCAGACGGGTAAGCCCAGGCGTTGGCGCAGTTTTGTTTGTCGCAGAGTTTTGTTGGCGGCAGGATTGGTTGCACCGGGCAGATCGCAGATGCGGGAGATCATGGAGAGCAGGTCTTCGCGTTCTTTGACGGACAGGTTTTCTGACCAGAGTTTGCCGTAACGCAGGATCACCGTGTTGCTGTCCGGCGCGTGGTTTGCGGTCCATTTGCCGAAGGTGAGAATTTCCATGGAGTCTGTAATGCCCATGGATTGCTCCACTTCCTTTTTTATGGCGGCTTCGGCGATGTGACCGGGCACGCCGTCTTCGGTGGCGATGACATTCATCAAAATGACGGCGGCGGTGGCGGGATCGTCAATGACTTCGAGGGGTGAGTCGTTGACTTTGCCGAGGAATTTGCGGCGCTTGTGTTTGCCCCAGAGGCGGCCTGCCACGTCATGGACTTCGCTGGCGACTTCGCCTACGGCCTTGATGCGCCAATACCAAAAGGCGGCGGCTGCAATGAGCCCCAGTATTCCAAAGAGCATGGTGGTTATTCCCCGTTGTCAGGCGGAAATATCACACGGGGGAGTTGCTGGCCAGAGTTTCCAGTCGTTGCAGTAAACGGGTGCGTTCGCCGACGAGGCCCTTGTAGTCGATTTCGGCGTCGGTGAGGTTGGCGACTTGGGTGGCGATGGAGCGGGCAAGGGCCGGACCATCGGCGTGGGTGTCCAGCACTTCCAGCGGATTGTTGTGAATGCGGATGGTGAAGAGAATGTCGCCGGATTTGGGCAGCTTGCGCAGGGTCTGACGTTCGAGGCGCATGATGACATTGCCGGTGATGGGGCCATCGCCGAAACGGTTTTTCACCTTGTTGTCGGATGCCGGGTGATAGAGTCTGGCATCGCCGTACAGGGACCAGTTCCAGCGTATCACAGGTTGTTCGACGCGGAGATTATCGAACATGCGGTCGATGAGGCCGGCATTGCGGGTGCCTTCGCCGAAGCCCGGCACAGGCTGGTGGATTTCGTGCATGGGTTTGCCGAATTTTTCATGCAGGTTCCAGGCCGACGGGAAACAGAGCGAAGCCGCAACGAGACGCCAGCCGATTGGTGAGTGGCGCATGAGGACGAGGTCTTCCTGGATGAGGAGGGCGGCGCGCGCGAGTGGGCTTGTTCTCACGTCCTTGGTCATCACACTTTGCCCCTCATCCGCCCTTCGGGCACCCAGAGGATGAACAAGGATATAATTGTCCGTGTGCTGATAGATTTTGGGGAAGTGTCTTGTCAAATGTTCAACAACCATCTCCGACACTTCCTGCTGTGCGGCTTCTGTGCCTTGCTCCGCCACCAAGACGTTGGCGGTTTCCTCACGATAAAGTCGGCGCTTTTCCGCGAGATAGAATTCGAGATCGTCATCAACTTCGATCCATGTTGCAGGATCGAGAGGTTTCAAACCGATCTGGAATGGTTTGGAGGAGCCATCGTAGGGGGTGTGGAT
>CAXTLE010000177.1:3882-6500 GCA_964244855.1 uncultured Aestuariivirga sp.
CACCATCATTTTCTTGATCTCGGCAATGGCCTTGGCGGGGCTCAGCCCCTTCGGGCAGGCTTTCGCGCAGTTCATAATCGTGTGGCAGCGGTAGAGGCGGAAGGGGTCTTCGAGATTGTCGAGGCGGTCTCCGGTGGCTTCGTCGCGCGAGTCAATGAGCCAGCGATAGGCTTGCAACAACACGGCGGGGCCCAAGTAGCGGTCGCCGTTCCACCAGTAGCTGGGGCAGGATGTGGAGCAGCAGGCGCAGAGAATGCACTCATAAAGTCCGTCGAGTTTTTCGCGGTCGGGCTTGGATTGTTTCCACTCGGTTTGTGGGGTGGGCGTGTCGGTTTTCAGCCAAGGTTCGATGCTGCGATGCTGGGCGTAAAAGTTAGAGAGGTCGGGTACCAAGTCCTTCACTACGGGCATGTGCGGCAGTGGATAAAGTTTCACTTCGCCCTTCACATCGTCGCAGGCTTTGAGACATGCCAGCGTATTGGTGCCGTCAATGTTCATGGCGCAAGAGCCACAAATGCCCTCGCGGCAGGAGCGGCGGAAAGTCAGCGTCGGGTCTTGTTCGTTCTTGATCTTGATGAGTGCGTCCAACACCATGGGACCACAGTCGTCCATGTTGACGTGGTAGGTATCGGTCTGCGGGTTCTTGCCGTCGTCCTGGTTCCAGCGATAGATTTTGAAAGCGCGCAAGTTCGTGCCCGGCGGCATGGGCCAGGTTTTGCCTTGCGAGATTTTGGAGTTGGTCGGGAGTGTGAATGTGGCCATGGGTTAGTTGCTATCCATATCCTCAAGCGCAGACATGAGGTCATTGTTTTCTTCAATTCGCAGCATACGCACGTCGCGGACTGCGGCTTTGAACCACGGGTATTTCCGCGACAGCCGTTGAACAGCTGTGACGCACTTGACGGCATCCACAGAGTCGTTGCCGAAGTAAGTGCTGCCTTGCATCCACTCGAACCCGCGCTCCGCAAGGAAATTGCGCACGTCTGAATAGGCGTTGCGCCACGAGGCGTTGGGATAGGTCGCCTCAAGTGTCTGGGTATCGAGGTCAAAGACGATTGCATACATGCGCGACGGTCCTCCGTTAGGCTTTAGCCGATTGTGTCCAATTCCAGCTGGATGGATGTTCATGAAACCTCCTCACCGAGATCGATGGCAATGCCATCAAAGTCTGAATCTTCGGGTTGAATACTGTTTGCTGCATTTGAAGCCAAAGCACCAGCATAGCGGATGGCTTCCAAAATGTCGTCCCGTTGCAGATAAGGATAATCGTCGAGCATCTCGTCAATGGTTGTGCCTGAACCGATTTGGCCAGCGATCATCCCAACAGTGATCCGCATGCCACGAATGCAAGGCTTGCCGCCCATGACGCCGGGAGTGCGGGTTATTTTGGAAAACTCCGTCATGGCATTAACTTGCTCCCTCCCCCTCGTGGGGAGGGTTAGGGTGGGGGTCGCTCGGAGTGTTGGGTTGCGAAAAGAATTCTTTTTCTATTGTTGACTTCAGCGCGACCCCCACCCCGGCCCTCCCCACAAGGGGGAGGGTGAAGGAAGTGGAGGAGTTGAGAACGTTCATCAATACACCCGTGCCTTTGGGTGGCAATTGTTGGTCTGCTGGTTTTTGCCGTTGTCCTGGTTGCAGCGGTAGATTTTGAAGGAGCGCGCATAGGTTCCTTGCGGCATCGGCCAGGTTTTGCCTTGCGAGATTTTGGCGTTGGTCGGGAGTGTGAATTTGGCCATGGACTTTTACTCTTCAAATCTTGTTCTAACAGATAGTGTAAATCCAAACATCTAGCGTTTGCTCACAGGCTGCGGCTTGTAAGGTGAATGGGAAGTTCCATCCGAGCAATCTGACAACGCCAACGTGCCATATTCACTCAAAGAGGCTGTGCAACTTATAACAGGCGCAGCAAAAAATGCCATCCAACCCTCAGCACCAGACTCGTTTTCAAATCTTATCTTCCCATCAAGAATAGAGAATTTTCCGCCGTCTCCAAGTCCCTCATCCCCGCTGAACGTTGTGACGCTCATCTCTCCCTTGTTGAGGAGACATATTTCTCTCCCTTCCAGGTGCGGACCATAGCTCATGTAGGGAAATCCAATAAAGCCAGTGTATTGAATGTCGCCCCAACAGGCCTCTCCGATTTTCTCCAGCAGATTACTTGTTATTGGAAAGCTCTTTTCTGACGCGATGACAGCTGAGCCAAACAAACTTGTCGCTGCCGCTGAAAGTAGAAGGTACCGTCTCATCAATATACCCTCGCCTTCGGCTTAATGTAGTCAATATCCTTGCTCATCGTGTAATCATGCACAGGCCTATACCCCAGCGTAACTTTCTTCTTTGCACCATCTGTCCAGGCCAGCGAGTGTTTCATCCAGTTCTTGTCGTCGCGCTTTGGAAAGTCTTCCCGCGCGTGGGCGCCTCGGCTTTCTTTTCGGGCGGCGGCTGAATCTACTGTTGTGGCGGCCTGGATGATGAGGTTGTCGAATTCCAGGGTTTCGATGAGGTCGCTGTTCCAGACCAGTGAGCGGTCGGTGACGTGGATGTCTTCTACGCCTTGCCAGATTTGGTTGATTTTCTTCGAGCCTGCTTCGAGGGTTTCTCCGGTGCGGAAGACGGCG
>CAXTLE010000178.1:0-6451 GCA_964244855.1 uncultured Aestuariivirga sp.
GATTTCTCAAATTGAAGCTTCGACCGCATGGTATTGTGAGAAATGCCCAAGATACCCACAGGTTTTCATTTCTTGTAATTCCTTAACCGGACAGCAGTGCAACAAGTGCGATAATGACAAAGCTAATGCAATTCGTCGTAAGTTAATGCCTACTAATGAGTTCCCTTTGGCTGGAGCAGGAGCACCCTATGTCTTTCTTGAAATCCCTCACTGAAGAACTCGACGCCATTCGTAACCAATCCCTCTGGAAAACCGAGCGGGAAATCCTGTCTTCGCAATCTTCGCACATCAACGTTGCAGATGGACGCGAAGTGCTCAATTTTTGTGCCAACAATTATCTGGGACTCGCCAATCACCCCGCCCTGATTGAAGCCGCTAAAGCTGCTCTCGACAGCCACGGCTTTGGCATGGCCTCGGTGCGCTTCATCTGCGGCACAACAGATTTGCACCGCCACCTTGAAGCGCGAATTGCTGATTATGTGGAGATGGAGGACTCGATTTTGTTTGCGGCTTGTTTTGACGCCAATGCTGCCGTGTTCGAACCGCTATTTGGCGAACAGGATGCGATCATATCTGATGCGCTCAATCACGCCTCTATCATCGATGGCATACGACTGTCCAAAGCCAAGCGCTTCCGCTTTGCCAATGGCGATATGAATGATCTGGAAATGCAGTTGCAGGCAGCCAAACTTGGCAATGCGCGACGCATCATCATCGTCACCGACGGCGTGTTTTCCATGGATGGCTATTTCGCTGACCTGAAATCCATTCGCGCACTTGCAGATAAATTTGATGCGCTGGTGATGGTTGATGACTGCCATGCCACCGGCCTTGTCGGGCCACAGGGGCGGGGTACTCCTGCACTGGCTGGCATCAAGGTTGATATTCTCACCGGCACGCTTGGCAAAGCCTTGGGTGGTTCGGCTGGAGGATATATTGCAGCAGCAAAGCCAGTTGTCGATTTGATGCGGCAGCGCGCGAGACCCTATCTGTTTTCAAATTCTCTACCGCCCGCAATTGTTGCCGCAAGTTTGAAAGCGATTGATTTGGCCGAGGCGGGCAATGACTTGCGCGAAAAATTGACCGCGAATGCAAAACAGTTTCGCAGCGCCATGACTGCTGCGGGCTTCGCCCTGCTGCCGGGTGAACATCCGATCATACCCGTCATGCTCGGCGAAGCCTCCATCGCGCAAAACATGGCGCGCGAACTTTATACCGAGGGTATTTACGTCACAGGCTTTTTCTTTCCTGTGGTGCCGAAGGGCAGGGCCCGCATTCGCACACAAATGTCGGCTGCGCATTCACATGAAGACATTGAATCAAGTGTTGAGGCCTTTTCCAAAATAGGTCGTAGACTGGGGTTAATTGCATGAAAGCATTGGTGAAAGCAAAACCTGGAGAGGGTCTTGTATTACGTGAGGAGCCGGTACCGCAGATTGGGACTGATGATATTCTGATCAAGGTGGCCAAAACCGGCATCTGCGGAACCGACCTGCACATCTGGAAATGGGATGAATGGGCGCGAAAAACAATTCCCGTACCCATGGTGGTTGGACATGAATTTGCAGGTGTTGTTGCAGAGATTGGTTCGCATGTGCGCAGTGTGAAAGTGGGTGACCGCGTGTCAGGCGAAGGGCACTTGATCGGCATGAAAAGTCGCATGGCCAGAGCCGGACATTTTCATCTGGATCCTGAAACCAAGGGCATTGGCGTCAATGTGCCGGGCGCCTTCGCCGAATATCTGAAACTCCCCGCATTCAATGCCATTCATTTGCCGCCGGAAGTGGATGATGAGATTGGCGCAATCCTCGACCCGCTCGGCAATGCTGTACACACGGCGCTGTCGTTTGATCTGATCGGCGAAGATGTGTTGATCACAGGTGCCGGTCCCATCGGCATCATGGCCGCAGCCGTGTGTCGTCATGTGGGAGCGAGGCATGTCGTGGTAACGGACATCAATGACTATCGCCTCGCACTCTGCAATCAGGTGACCGACGCAGTGACTGTCAACGTGTCGAAAGAAGATCTCCGCGACGTGATGGCCAAATTGCACATGCATGAAGGCTTCGACATCGGGCTTGAAATGTCAGGCGCCCCCAAGGCCTTTGAGCAGATGGTCGATCACATGATCATGGGCGGCAAGATTGCGATGCTGGGTATTCCAGCCACGCCCACACTGGTAGATTGGAACAAGGTGATCTTCAGGGCGCTCACCATCAAAGGCATCTACGGCCGTGAGATGTTCGAAACCTGGTACAAGATGATCGCCATGTTGCAGTCGGGGCTTGATGTGCGGAAAGTGATAACACACCGCTTGAAGGCTGCAGATTTCGCGCAGGGGTTTGAATTGATGAAGCAAGGGTCTTGCGGCAAGGTGGTCTTGGATTGGCGCTAAAATGAAACTTGCAAAACCTGAACATAACTCTCCACTCGACGCCGCAGCACGACGCAGGATAGAACCTGTCATATGTTACCCCGTCGAAACTTTGCGGCCAGCCGACATCAAAGGCTACCGCGCCGCCCGCGAGGGATGGCGCAAGACATCTGACCTTTTAATCCCGCCCCGCGAAGCACGCTGCTTCGAAGTGCCAGCAGGACATTTCTTTCGCATCGTGAGCGTCGAAGGCCCACAAGTCGGTGATCTCAATTTATGGAACGCGCATGACCACACCGAACGTTTCTACTCCGGCAAAACCCGCGCCTTGCACGGCACGCATTTGTCAACCGGTGACCGCATGTGGTCGAACCTGCCCTATCTCCGCCCCATGGCCACGATCACTGAGGACACTCTGGACTGGTACGGCTTCGACGAATTCGGCGGTTCCGTACACGACGTCATCGGCACGCGTTGCGACCCCTATACCCACCGCTTGCTCACGGGCGGCAATTATCACCACTGTTGCCACTCCAATTTGACGCGGGCCTTTGCAGAAAACACAGGCCGCTCACTGCGCAACGCCGAGCCCTTTGTTCATGACGTTCTCAACGTTTTCATGTGCACGGGATTTACCCGCGACACTGGTCAATACTTCATGAAGGCAACCCCTGTGCGGCCTGGCGACTTTATTGAATTTTTCGCGGAAATTGATCTGCTGGGAGCGCTTTCGGCTTGCCCCGGTGGCGATTGCGGTGAGGTGCATTCGAGTGATAGGGCGAAATGCGCGCCTCTTTTGCTGGAAATCTACGCGCCGCGCGCACGGCCTCCAGGATGGGAAATACCGGCGCGGAATGTGTATGTGGAACCGGCACAACTGTAGTTGCATCAGCTTTTGGCAACTGTAGCTGATCGCTCTAATACAGCACGTACACCACAGTATTGCCTATTCTTCACAACTAGGGGTATAAAAAGTGCGAATCAACTTGTGATACACAACAGCGAAATAGCGAGGGAGGTTGTTAAATGGGCAAACGAAAACACGATACCTCGAAATATGGGGTGACCATCGTACGATCAGTGAAGATGCAAATTCTTGGCGGGGCAATGGTTGTAATTGCTGTTCTTGTCGGACTTCTGACCATCAACGGATTAACCAACGGCATATAATCAGTAGGATTTGGCTTCGCTCAATTTCATCATCCCATTGATCAACTTGAAGCCTGTCCAGATCAAAAGGATCAGGTAGAGCGGCCAAGTGAGAAAAACCCCAAAGCCAAACGTAATCCAAGTGAACGCCATCAAGCACAACGATGCGACAAGGTTCACACGCATGACGCGGGATATATTTTCAAGATGACTGCCATAGATTGTGGATGCTGCATGGGTTTTGCGTGACGACGACAACACGATCACAACAATGGCACCCAGAAACAGAAGTGTGCCGGAAAATTCTCCCAATGTCGCAGCAGCCAAAGCCGCCGAGCCAAAGTAGAGCACCCAGCTCAAAGCCAGATAGCCTTGAGGACTGCGCTCCAGAGTTTTGCTGACATCAATCGACATCTCAGTTTCCGTCAATCTGCTTGCCCATGATGGCGATCGCTTGTTGGTATACCGTGGCCGCATTCCAGCCTTGTATAGCGTCGAAATTAGGTTCGCCCGGTTGATATCCTTCACCGCGCTGCCAGCCATGACCGACGAGGAAACGAGCTGTTGACGCGAGGGCGCCTTCTTTGGAGTTCAGGTTACCCGTGCCATAGGCCAACACATTTTTGGGCATGAATTGTGTCTGACCCAGTTCACCATGCATGGCACCCTTGGCAGACGCTGCAATCCGGCCGGAGCCCACGAGCTTCAACATGGAGTAAAGTTGCTCTTCAAAAAATTCCGTGCGGCGGCAGTCGTAAGCCAGCGTGGCTGTGGCCGAGAGTACGTTTTGTGATCCGGTGTAATTGCCAAATGCGGTTTCCATGCCCCAGATCGCAATCAACGGACCTGCAGGCACACCATATTTCTTCTCGATGGATGCGAACAATGCGGCGTTGGCCGCCTTCTTGCCGCGGCCTTGCGACACGATTGCAGCGGCACCGCGCTTGGCCATGAAGGCCTTCAGGCTGAGTTTGAACGAATGCTGATTGCGGTCAGCGCGGATAGTCGACGTAGCGTAACTCGTGCCCATCAATGCTGAAATGGCCTTGGCGTTGATACCGTTGGCCTTGGCTTCAGCTGCGAATTCTGACTTCCAGGCGTTGAAATTGCCGCCGGTGCTGCTGCATGTTGCAGCCAGTGTCGGTGCCGCCATCAACGCAAGCGAAACCGCAAAGCCAAGAACTGTCGTCCGCATCAAATGCCTCCAAAAAAATCCGCCGGACAGCCTTGTGCCATCGGCCAAGTGATTTGTCATCACTCGGTTCTTGAAACTTATTTCATCGTCGGCATCACAAACTCAGCACCAGCGCGAATGCCTGTGGGCCAGCGTGCGGTTACTGTTTTCAGCTTGGTATAAAAGCGCATGCCCTCAGGGCCATGCATGTGGTGGTCGCCGAAAAGTGAGGCTTTCCAGCCACCGAAGCTGTGGAACGCCATTGGCACGGGGATTGGCACGTTAATACCCACCATGCCCACTTGAATGCTCTGCGCAAATTCGCGTGCCGCATCGCCATCTCTTGTAAAGATCGCTGTGCCGTTGCCGTATTCATGATCGTTGACCATCCGGGCTGCTTCGTCATAGGTCTTGGCGCGCACGAAGGAGAGCACGGGGCCGAAAATTTCTTCCTTGTAAATGGTCATGTCAGTGGTGACGTGATCGAAGATCGAGCCGCCCATGAAATATCCGCCCTCATAGCCCTGCATCTTGAAGCCGCGACCATCGACGAGGAGCTTGGCACCTTCGGCAACGCCGGTGTCGATATAGCCCTTCACCCTGTCGTAGTGCTGCTTGGTGACAAGCGGACCCATTTCAGCATCGGCATCAATGCCGGGTCCGATCTTCAGGGCGCGGACTTTTGGTTCAAGCTTGGCCAATACTTTTTCTGCCGTACCTTCACCGACTGCAACGGCAACCGAAATGGCCATGCAGCGTTCGCCAGCAGAGCCGTATCCGGCCCCCATCAGGGCGTCGACGGTCTGGTCCATGTCGGCATCCGGCATGATGATCATGTGGTTCTTCGCACCACCCAAGGCCTGGCAACGCTTGCCGTTGGCAGTGGCGGTGGAATAGATGTATTTCGCAATTGGCGTGGAGCCCACGAAGCTGACAGCCGCTATGCCAGGGTGATGCAGGATTGCATCCACAGCTTCCTTGTCGCCATGCACCACCTGGAACACCCCTTCGGGAACGCCCGCTTCTTTCAGCCATTCGGCGATGAGCATGGAGGCGGAAGGATCACGCTCCGATGGTTTCAGGATAAAGCAGTTGCCAGCGGCAAGCGCCGTTGGGAACATCCACATCGGCACCATGGCCGGGAAATTGAAGGGTGTGATACCAGCGACAACGCCAAGCGGCTGGCGCGTGGACCATGAGTCGACTTTCGTGCCAACGTTTTCGGTGTACTCGCCTTTGAGAAGTGTTGGCGCAGCAGTGGCAAATTCCACAACTTCCGCACCGCGTTGCACTTCGCCAAGCGCATCAGACAACACCTTGCCGTGCTCAGCGGTGATGACGGCCGCAAGCTCCTTGGCGCGGGAGTCGATAATTCCCAAGAATTTGTTGAGAATACGCGAACGACGCAACGGCGTGGTATTGGCCCAAGCCGGAAACGCGGCGCGGGCTGCCTGCACGGCTGTGTCCATTTCAGCTGTCGTGGCGAGAACGATCTCGCCGGTTTGTTCGCCTGTCGCGGGGTTGAACACCGCACCCTTGCGCGTACCCTTGCCCGAAACCTCTGCGCCGTTGATCCAGTGATGAATGGTCTTGACCATGATGTATTCTCCCAGTTGATGGCGGGCGTATGCGCTTTTGTGAAATGCACAGCAAGATCAAGGATTGCGCTTTGGTTGTGTGAGAATTATAGTCACTAAAGCCCCACCCCCGGCCCCTCCCCAAAAATTGGGGAGGGGTGAGTCACTTCACCCCTA
>CAXTLE010000179.1:0-6445 GCA_964244855.1 uncultured Aestuariivirga sp.
TGTGATAGAAAATGCGTCCGCCATGTTTGCGAAAGCTTGGGCCTGTGCCCATCCAACGCATGTTGTCCAGCGTACGTTTTTTGAGCCGCAGGAAATCCCCGGCTTCCCCGACATTCAGAAATGGATTCTGGTTTACGTCTTCCATGGTTTTTCTCCTTTGATCGTGACGGAAGTGTCACAAGGAGAATCTGTCTATTGGGCTACAGAACACTTCCCGCCTATTCCCGGAACTGCACGTGAACGAATTCTGCGGACATTCTAAGGACAAGCACATTTTTGGCGGTGCAAAAAGTGTAACCTATGTCTCCGGTATGAAGTGTAACCTATGTCCCAAGTATGGACCTGAAATGACTGGCGCACCCGACAGGATTCGAACCTGTGACCCCTGCCTTCGGAGCAAGGTTTTTATACCCTAAATCATTGAAAAATATTGGGTGAATGCGGCCAATTCCACCCAATTGAGTCCGAGCGAACCCTGTATTCTGCGGACATTCTGAGGACAGTTTGGCCAAGCTGCAATTCAACAGTTCAAAACCGTTTTGCCGCTGCGATGCATAAATGACTTGAACAGGGGACGTCATGTCGCAAATGCGAAGAACCGCCTTCATTTAACCAGCAAACGCTGGCGACCGAGCGTCAGCCATTTTGACAAAATCGCGCATGACTTGGAACGAATATCACCTTGGTGTGCGCACGCAAAAACCTCAGCCATTGCGTCTGCAATACAAAAAGACATATTGAAGTTCCTGATCCAACCTTGCGATGGAGGGAGGTATTGGGGAGGTCGATTGGGAAATGTGTTGGACAGAATCTTGGGAGAGATAATTGCGTCAACTGTTGCATGTTGATTTACGCTTGTTGATGATCCTGCGGACGATCGTTGAGCACAAGGGTTTGGTCGGCGCTCAGGCTGCTCTGAATATGAGTCAATCAACCATCTCAGCGAGTTTGAGCGAATTGGAAGCACGGCTAGGTTTGCGCTTGTGTAATCGCGGGCGCTCGGGCTTTGCACTGACGGAAGCCGGGCGCATTGTCTATGAGGCGTCGCATGATTTGTTTGATGCCGTAGGGCGTTTCAGCGCCAGTACGACGGCCATTTCGGATGCCACGCGGGGCATTCTGCGCATTGGCGCTGTAGATGCCGTGGCGACCAATCCAAATCTCCCGCTTGCAGCGGCACTTCGACAGTTCAAGACACTTGCAAAAAATGTTCTCGTGGATTTTCTCAATGCTGGCCCTGAAGAACTGGAAGCCCAGGTTCTGCAAGGCAAGCGTGATGTGGTGATCGGGCCTTATTCTGAGCGTTATGCCACACTTTCCTATGTGCCGCTGCATCGGGAGATACAGACACTCTATGTCTCCCGTCAGCACAAACTCTTCAAGTGCAAGGACGATCAAGACAAGAACCTGCTTGAGGGCCATGCTTTCGTTTCCAGGCGATATCTCCATAGTTCGGATATTCATCGCGTCGGGTTGTCTGATCCAAATGCAATTGTTGATACCATGGAGGCACAGCTCATCCTGATCCAGAGTGGTGAATATCTTGGATATCTGCCTGAACACTATGCCCAGCAATGGGTTGCAAGCGGTGAACTGCGCCCTATTCTACCAGGCCATTTCAGCTACGAATCCCAGTTTTATGCCGTCTCGATGAAGCAGCGCATTCCGAACCAATTGATCAAGAAATTCACCGAGCTATTACAGAACAGCAGCGCTGCCCGCTGATACATCCGGAATTCCGATCCATGCGACGGAATTTGACTGTTTTCAATCCTTCGAATTCCGATGAGCATACGTTACATGAATAGTTATGATCGCGGGCGACTTGATCTTCCATTTGTTGGCATTTGCAGTTTCGGCAAACGGCCTATCTGTGCGGACTGGGACAATATCCAGGCCGATGTAGCCGTTCTGGGTGCGCCCTTAGATATGGGTACGCAGTTTCGCGCTGGTGCACGTTTTGGCCCACGCGCCATCCGCGAAGCATCAACACTGTTCTCGTTTGGTCACGGGGGATCCTATGATCATGAAGATGACGTTGTTTATCTGCCAGGTGACAAGGTCCGCATTGTCGACATCGGTGATGCAGACATCGTGCACACGGACCAGGCCAAGAGCCTTGCCAATATTGAATATGGCGTGCGCAAAATTTTGAAGGCCGGGGCTCTGCCTGTGGTGATGGGTGGTGACCACTCCATCAACATTGCCTGCATCAACGCTTTTTCTGATCAAGAGCCAGTCCATATCGTGCAGATTGACGCTCACCTTGATTTTGTTGACGAGCGCCATGGCGTACGCAATGGTCATGGCAGCCCGATGCGCCGTGCGGCTGATCACAATCACGTCACGGGCCTCACACAGATTGGCATTCGCAATGTCTCTTCCACGGCGCGTGAAGGTTATGAAACGGCGCGGCAAATGGGATCTGATATTCTCTCGGTGCGCCAATTCCGAAAACTGGGCGTGGACGCTGTGTTGGACCGCATTCCAGCCGGCAAACGCTATTACCTCACCATGGATATTGACGGGTTTGATCCCTCCATCGCGCCGGGAACCGGAACCCCAAGCCATGGTGGCTTTCTCTATTATGAAGGCCTTGAGCTGATTGCCGGGTTGGCAAAACGTGGCCGCATCGTCGGGCTTGACCTTGTCGAAGTTGCGCCCGACTATGACCATACAGGCTCAACAGCAATTCTGGCAGCCCAGCTTTTGCTCAATACGCTTGGACGGATATTTCACGCACGTAATACCACCTGAGAGTGGCAGTGTTTAACCTCGGAGGACGCGACATGTTGAAAAAAATTCTCGCTGCGACGGCTATCACCTGCGTGATGGCATTTGGTGGGATGGCTGATGCTGGAACCCTGAAAGTGGGGCATTCCACTTGGGTGGGATATGGACCCTTCTACATCGCGCAAGCCAAAGGCTTCTTCAAAGAAGAAGGTGTGGATGTGGAATTCACAATCATGGAAGACACGCCCTTGAAGATGGGCGCAATGTTCGCCGGTCAAATTGACATTGCCGCTTCAACTTCAGACGAATTCCCAAGCTACTTGCAAGCTGGGAAAACTGTTCGTTACTTCATGGCTGTCGACTACAGCAATGGTGGTGACGGTCTTGTTGCCACCAAGGACATCACATCCATTGCCGGGTTGAAGGGCAAGAAGATTGCCTTTGAACAAGGCTCCATCTCGCAATATTTCCTGAATGTATTGTTGAAGAAAAATGGCCTGACACAGGCTGATGTTGAACCAGTCAACATGACTGCAGCTGATTCCGGTACTGCGTTTGTGGCTGGTCAAGTGGATGCAGCCGTAACCTGGGAACCAGCGTTGAGCCTTGGTGCCAATTCCAAAAATGGCCACTTGCTGGCTTCAAGCAAGGAATTGCCAGGCGTCATCGTTGACGTCCTTGCCACCACTGGCGAAACCGCAAAAGCCAAGGAAGCAGACCTTCGTGGTTTCGCGCGCGCGTGGTATCGCGCCCTCGATTTCCTCGCCAAGAACCCGGACGAAGGCTATGCCATCATGGCCAAGGGTGTTGGCGGCTGGATTGAAAAGCCAGAAGACTTCAAAGCTGCAGCTGGTGGCATCCAGTATCTCGACAAGGCTGGCAATGCCAAACTTTTTGGTTCCCCTGGCAAAGACGGCGAACTGCATAAGACCGTCGCTGACGCGATTGAGATATGGAAAGGCTTCCAGAAAGTGCAAGTCGAAGTCACTCCTGGTGACCTGATCGACCAGACAATGCATGGTGGTTGATAATTTAAATTATGCCATGGTCGAACAACTTCACTGAGCGCTACCTGACGCCGCGCGGCGACGTTTCCGTCATCGCCGGTCTCACGGCTGGTGCAATGGGCGTTGCTGCTGTGGGGTTTCTCTGGATTGTTCTGTCTTATGGCGGCCTGGCTGATCCGGTGTTTTTTCCGAGTCCGGGCAAAGTGTTTTCTGCTTTTTGGACAACGCTGACTGATGGCCGCCTTGCGAAACATGCCTGGGCCAGTCTCGTTGTAATCAATATCGGCTTTCTGCTTTCCACCCTGGCTGCAGTTCCGCTTGGCTTAATGATGGGCACATTCCCGATTGTCCGGTCATTCTTCGAACCGATGATCAACTTCACCCGCTATTTGCCCGTAACCGCGATGATCCCGCTTTTGATCCTGTGGGTTGGTATTGGCATTGAAGAAAAAATTGCCGTCATTTTTATCGGCACATTTTTCCAGCAGGTTGTGATGGTTGTCGACATCGTCAATCGTGTTCCCAATGAATTGTTGAATGCAGCCTACACACTGGGTGCTGGACGGCGAAAAATTCTTTCCCGCGTTTTGATCCCAGCCATGTTGCCCGGACTCATGGATATGTTGCGTGTGACCATGGGCTGGGCGTGGACCTATCTGGTTGTTGCGGAACTTGTGGGCTCATCTGCGGGGCTTGGCTATATGGGCATGCAAGCGATGCGCGGCCTTCATGCCGATATCATATTTGTTGCCATTCTGGTGATTGGCATTCTTGGCATCATCACAGACCAGATTTTCCGAGTGCTTAAAAGTGTACTCTTGCCTTGGGCCGAGGTCCGCTAGATGGGGCATGTTGAGATTGAAAATATTCGGCTTGAATTTGGCACGCCCGACAAGCGCGTCGTTGCTTTGGACAATGTCAGTCTCGTCGTGCCGAACAAACAATTTGCGGTGATTGTCGGGCCGTCAGGATGCGGAAAATCGAGTCTGCTTGATATTCTTGCGGGTCTTCGCAAAGCCACGTCAGGTCAATGCTTACTTGATGGCGTGCCCGTGACAAAACCCGGCCGTCAACGCGGCATGGTATTTCAAAATTACTCTCTTTTCCCTTGGCTGACAGTTCAGCAGAATGTTGAGTTTGGGCCACGGCTGCACAATGTGCCAGCCGCAATGCGCGCGGAAACAGCACGGTCCTATCTTGAAGCTGTGGGGCTCTCAGGGTTCGCAGGCCACTTTCCTGCACAACTCTCTGGTGGCATGAAGCAGCGCGTGGCCATCGCCCGCGCTATGGCAAATGATCCCGATGTGCTGTTGATGGATGAACCTTTCGGTGCACTCGATAGCCAAACTCGAACTGTCATGCAGCAGCTTCTCCTCAAGGTTTGGGAGAAGGACCACAAAACAGTTCTCTTTGTCACCCATGATATTGAGGAAGCGCTGTTTCTCGGCGACGTCATTTACATCATGTCATCGCGGCCAGGACGCTTTGTTGAAAAGATAGAAGTCACGCTGCCACGCCCGCGCCGCTACGAACTGTTTTCAACGCCCGAGTTTCTGAAGATGAAGGGTCAAATTCACGAAACCCTGCATCCCACATCAAGCAAATCCGCAGCTGCACCAATCGAGAATTAAGGGAGAAGAAAATGACCGACATGTTGACCATGGGAAACATTCCAACAGGTGCCACTTCAAAAAAGAAAGTATTTCAGATTTTCCCTGATGGTCCTCCGGGCGAAGGCTTGAAGCCGATCAACGTCATGGATCTCAACAATATCGTTGCTGGCACCGCAAAGGAGATTGGTACCTTTGACTATGTTGATGCAACACGGCAGTTCACAGTTGGCATCTGGGAAAGCACACCCTGCACCGAGTTCATCCCGTTCTACCCTTGCGATGAATTTTGCTACCTGATCACAGGCGGCATCAGGATTACCCAGGAAGACGGCACATCAGATTATTTTGTGGCGGGACAAGGTTTCGTCGTGTTGCGCGGCACGAAGTGTCATTATGAAATGACGGGTGTCACCAAGAAATTCTCTGTGATGTTCGAAAACAAGCTGCACACGACATAAGCATTCGAGGTACCTGCAATGAATCCCAAAGTGATCATCACTTGCGCCGTCACTGGCGCTGGCGATACTGTTGGCAAACATCCAGCCATTCCTGTGACACCGGAACAGATCGCCACGTCTGCGCTGGAAGCAGCACGTGCTGGGGCTGCCGTTGTGCATTGCCATGTCCGCGATCCCAAGACGGGCAAGAGTTCGCGGGCGGTTTCGCTTTATCGGGAAGTGGTTGAGCGCATTCGTGCCGAGAACAAAGACGTTGTAATCAATCTCACGGCTGGCATGGGTAGCGATCTTGAAGTGGGGGATGGTGAACATCCCTTGCCGATTGTTAAAGAGAAGAGTGATCTCGTTGGCCCAGTTGAACGCCTGTTGCATGTTGCAGAGTTGCGGCCCGACATTTGCACCCTTGATTGCGGTTCACTGAATTATGGTGATGGCAATTTTCTGCTGGTGCAGACGCCAACGCAATTGCGGGCACAAGCCAAGCTGATCCAGAGCTATGGCGTGAAACCAGAGCTCGAGTGCTTTGATACGGGCAATGTATGGTTCGCCAAGCAACTGTGCAGCGAAGGGTTGATCAGTGGCAAGCCACTTTTTCAATTGTGCCTGGGCATTCCCTGGGGTGCGCCCTATAGTT
>CAXTLE010000180.1:0-6412 GCA_964244855.1 uncultured Aestuariivirga sp.
TTCACCCAATCGTCTGGTCATCCGCTTGCAGCCGGACGAAGGCGTGAAACTCTGGTTGATGATCAAGGACCCCGGTCCCGGTGGCATGCGCCTGCAACACGTGCCACTGGACATGAGCTTCAAGGAAGCCTTCAACGTGCGCAATCCTGATGCTTATGAGCGCCTGTTGATGGACGTGGTGCGTGGCAACCAGACCCTGTTCATGCGACGCGATGAAGTGGCGGCAGCTTGGAACTGGATTGATCCCATTCTCGATTATTGGAAAGCCTCGAATGATGTGCCAAAGCCCTATACATCAGGCACGTGGGGACCAGCATCTTCCGTGGCGCTGATTGAGCGTGACGGCAACACCTGGCAGGAATCAACATTGTGATCGCGGCCCGGCATGATTTCGCAAACCGCGATGCTCTCGCGGCTGGCCTCGCCGACCGTGTGGCACGTGGCCTGTCCCGCGCCATTTCCCGGCAAGGCAAAGCCACCCTCGCAGTATCCGGCGGCACCACGCCAACACTGTTTTTCGAACACCTCAGCCGCGAGCCCATCACCTGGGACAAGGTGACAATCACTCTCGTCGACGAACGTCAGGTTGACGAAGACAGCCCGCGCTCCAACGCCCGGCTGGTGCGACACAGCCTTTTGCACGACCAAGCAAAAGCCGCAAAATTCGTGCCGCTGTTCCGCAATGAACTCAAAGCCTCTGCACTCGAATTCGACGTGGTTGTTCTCGGCATGGGCGATGACGGTCACACCGCATCATTTTTCCCGCAGGGTGACCGTTTGCCCGAAGCGCTCAACATGAAAACCGTGTCAGCACTTTTGCCAATGCAAGCCCCGAACGCAGGTGAGCCGCGTCTCACCTTTACCTTGCCTGCTGTGCTGAAAGCCAAAGTATTGTGCCTGCATATCGAAGGCGCAAAAAAGCAAGCCGTGCTCGAAAAAGCGGTAGCGGGAACCAACGTGCTCGACATGCCAATCCGCGCTGTTTTGCAATCTGATCGTCCCCTCGACATTTTCTGGTGTCCATAAAGGAAACCCAATGGCTTATTCCGTCACGGATACCGTATCCGCAATTACCGAACGTTTGATTGCCCGTTCCAAATCAACACGCGCCCGCTACCTCGAGCGCATGGATGCGCAACGCTCGAACATGCCCAAGCGCAAATCCCTGGGCTGTGCCAACATCGCCCACGCCTTCGCCGCCTGTGGGCCGCACGACAAGAATGAACTGCGCAATGGCGATGGCCCGAACCTCGCCATTGTCACATCCTACAACGACATGTTATCGGCCCATCAGCCCTTCGAACATTACCCCGACATTATCCGCAAAGCCGCGCGTGAAGCAGGCGGCACGGCACAAGTCGCAGGCGGCGTTCCCGCCATGTGCGATGGCGTGACACAGGGCGAAACCGGCATGGACCTCTCGCTGTTTTCGCGCGATGTCATCGCACTTTCCACCGCCATTGCTCTGTCACACCAGATGTTCGACGCCGCAGTCTATCTCGGTGTCTGCGATAAGATTGTTCCAGGCCTCATCATCGGTGCATTGAACTTCGGTCATTTGCCCGCCGTCTTCATTCCCGCAGGCCCCATGACCACCGGCATGAACAACGACGAAAAAGGCAAAATCCGTCAGCTCTATGCCGAAGGCAAGGTTGACCGCGCAGCACTTCTCGAAGCCGAAGCACAATCCTACCACGGCCCCGGCACCTGCACATTCTATGGCACCGCCAATTCCAACCAGATGCTGATGGAAATCATGGGCCTGCATATGCCGGGTTCCACCTTCATCAATCCGGGCACGCCCTTGCGCGATGAGATTACCAAAGCCTCGGCCAAGCAAGCCATGTCACTCACAGCACTGGGAAATCGCTACACGCCACTTTCACAAATCTATGATGAAAAGTCCGTGGTGAACGGCGTCGTCGGTTTGATGGCAACAGGCGGCTCCACCAATCACACCATGCACGTCATCGCCATGGCGGCAGCGGCAGGAATTATGCTGACATGGGATGATTTGGCCGAACTCTCGCACACAGTGCCATTGCTCACCCGAATTTATCCAAACGGCACCGCCGACGTAAACCACTTCAACGCAGCTGGCGGCATGGGTTTCCTCATCCGCGAATTGCTGGCCGCTGGCTTGCTGCACAATGACGTCACAACCATCATGGGGCAGGGCTTGGAGAACTACCTTGCCGAACCAAAACTCGATAGCGCAGGCGGCCTCGCTTGGTCTGATGCCGCAAGCAAATCCGCAGACACAAAAGTTCTGCAAGATGTGAAATCCGCCTTCCAGCCCACAGGCGGCCTCAACGTATTGAAAGGCAACCTCGGCACGGCCGTCATCAAGTCGTCCTCCATCCCGGAAGACCGCCACATCATCGAAGCCCCGGCAAAAGTTTTCCACAGCCAAGAAGAACTGCACGCCGCTTTTAAAGCTGGCGATCTCAATTGCGATCATGTCGCCGTCGTCCGCTTTCAGGGCCCGAAAGCCTGCGGCATGCCGGAACTCCACCGCCTCACGCCACCTCTCGCCGTATTGCAAAATCGCGGGCTTAGAGTGGCCCTCGTCACCGATGGCCGCATGTCCGGCGCATCCGGAAAAGTACCAGCCGCTATTCATGTTACTCCGGAAGCTGCAGACGGCGGTTCAATTGGACGCATATGCGATGGCGACATCATTCGTATAGATGCCGATGCAGGCACTTTGGAAGTTCTGGTCGACGCCGCTGAATTTGCAGCCAGACCGCTGGCAATTGCTGACCTGTCGAAAAACAACTGGGGTACAGGCCGCGAACTTTTCGCAGCCTTCCGCAAACTCGCAGGTCCCGCCGATCAGGGTGCCAGTATTTTTGAGGTGATGTAATGGGAATGAAGAAGAAACAGTCCGCTGTTGAAGTAATCCTGCAGCAGGCTCCGGTGGTGCCCGTGATGGTGATCGACGATGTGAAACACGCCGTGCCACTGGCCCGATCATTGGTCGCAGGCGGCTTGCCCGTCCTCGAAATCACCCTGCGCACTGAAGCCGCCATCGACTCGATGAAAGCCATCATGGCCGAAGTTGAGGGAGCCATCGTCGGCGCCGGCACCGTATTGACGCCACAACAGTTCCGCCAATGCGCAAAACTGGGTTGCGCCTTTGCAGTGTCCCCAGGCGCATCAGGCAAACTACTGGGCGAAGCAGAGGACTATGACATGCCGTTGCTGCCTGGAGCGGTCACCGCATCCGAAGTCATGGCTTTGTTGGAGTGGGGCTACACCTTCCAAAAATTTTTCCCCGCCGAACCCGCTGGCGGCACGGCCTATCTCTCATCCCTCTCGCAACCCATTCCCCAGGTCAAATTCTGCCCCACCGGCGGCATCACGGTGGAGTCAGCGCCGCGCTATCTTAGACTTGCAAATGTCATAACACTTGGCGGCTCGTGGATGGCGCCCAAGGCCATGGTGCAAGCAGGCGATTGGTTTGGCATCGAAGCGCTGGCCAAAGCCGCTGCTGCGTTGGGTGTACGCTGAAAAATGGGTCCTCATCAGTCGCGTTGCGACAGCTTCTCCAGAGGAGAAGCGACTGCATTTATATCCTCGCCTATTGATCAAGCATTGAGGGAGGTCCGACATCCAGTCGCTTCTCCCCTGGAGAAGCTGCCCGAAGGGCTGATGAGGTCCCTTCCTTCCCTCAAATAACACTCTCACCATTCTCGTGCTTTTCGGATTCATAGGCATTCATCGCCTGAACATAACGTTCAATCGAAAGAGCCTCTGACGAAAAGCCCTGCCGATACAGCAACACGCCCGAAATCAGCAGAGTCATGAACATGGCGATGTAGGGTCCTGCAAACAGAAACAGGGCGGAGATCGCAAAATAATATCCGCGAATGCCGTTGTTCAAACTCTTGACCGACTCTGTCAACACCACCGCCGTTTGCGAAATCATCACCTGCGAATGGGCATTGCTGCCACGCGCTTCCGTCAACCCGCCGATCATTGCCACGGTATAGCCAAGTTTGCGAATGGCATAGGTGAAAGAGAAAAAGCTGAACGCGATAATCAATGTCAGTGACGCGAAGTAGAGCGTAAACAATCCAAGTGAAATCGGTGGAAAAAATTCAAGTTTTATCAAGGCAGCATGCACGCCGCCAATACCAGCCAAGGTGCCCAATAAACTCGCAAGCACAATCAAGGTCGCCGAACCAAAGAACGACATCGACGCCGAAAGCTGCCCCAGCAGAATACCATCGAACACGCGGTTTTCGCGGTGTGATTCAAGTGACATCCGCATCCAGCGCAATCGCACCACATGCAACTGCGCATTCAAAGTGCCGTGGCCGAGAAAATTCAGAATAGGACTATACAATCCCCACATCGCAAAAATCAGCAGCAATGCAGCAATTTGCGCGTGATCAAGATCATGGGGCATGGTCAAAATTCCTCGTTCCGCTCGATCTTTTTTTGCACCGTCGAATTCTGTCCCTCATCCGCCCTGTCGGGCACCTTCTCCCACGAAGAGGCGCGGGAGAAGGCTCATGACGTTCGCCTTCTCCCGTTTCTTCCAACGGGAGAAGGTGGCCGAAGGCCGGATGAGGGACCACTAGCGACAACGCTAACCGTGGATTTCCTTGATCGTCGCAATTTTGATGCCGGGCGACCTTTCCAGCGTGTAGTTCAAATTGAACATCGACGTAGCCAACATCACTGGAGAGCCATCAAGGTCAATGGCAATAGAGGATTTGTTGCCATCCACAAACGTATCAAGCGTTTTGGCGTTGTCCGACGATAGCCACCTTAAGACGTCAAACCTCGTCGGCTCAAATTCCACCGGAACACCATATTCCGCATCCAGCCGCGAAACGAGAACATCCAATTGCAAAGCGCCGACAACACCAACGATAGCGCCTGATCCATCAAGCGGCGTAAACAGTTGTACTACACCTTCTTCAGCCAGTTCTTCCAAAGCAGACTTCAGCTTTTTGGCCTTCATCGGGTCGGACAATTTCACCCGCCGCAGAATTTCCGGCGCGAAACTTGGAACCCCGGTGAATACAATGTCTTCACCTTCCGTCAACGTATCCCCAATGCGCAACACACCATGATTGGGAATGCCCACCACATCACCCGCAAAAGCCTCTTCAGCCAATGAGCGATCCTGTGCGAAGAAAAACTGCGGCGCATTCAGCGCCAGTGACTTGCCCGAACGCACAATTTTTGTGCGCATGCCACGCGTCAACTTGCCTGAAGCCACACGCATAAAAGCAATACGATCGCGGTGGTTGGGGTCCATGTTAGCCTGAATTTTAAACACAATGCCCGAAAGTTTTTCTTCCGTTGCTTTTACTATCCTCTGCCGTGCCTTCTGGTCGCGCGGTGGTGGCGCATATTTAATCAGCGCTTCCAGCAAATCCCGCACACCAAAATTCTTGATCGCCGAGCCGAAATACACCGGACTCAAATGGCCTTCGAGAAAAGCCTGTCGATCAAAAACCGTACCCGCCATTTCAACAAGCTCAATCTCGTCATGAAATGTCTTGAAATCATTCGCCGACAGCAACGGCCTGATGGCTGGATCGCTTGCACCCGACACCACTTGCCCCTCAGGTGCTGAATCCAGTTTGCGAATGCGCAATTCTGTCAGGTCGTAAGTTCCCGCGAAATTCTTGCCAATGCCAATTGGCCACACCATCGGCACTACATTCAGTGCCAAGCCTTTTTCAATCTCATCAATCAGGTCGAGGGGGTCACGCGTTTCGCGGTCCATCTTGTTGACGAAGGTGATGATGGGAATATCGCGCATGCGGCAAATTTCAAACAGCTTGCGTGTCCGGTCTTCAATGCCCTTGGCCCCGTCAATCACCATGATGGCGGCATCAACCGCAGTCAGGGTGCGATAGGTATCTTCGGAAAAGTCTTCGTGGCCCGGCGTGTCTAGCAGATTGAAAACACAGCCACCATATTCAAACGTCATCACAGAGGTAACCACGGAAATGCCACGCGCTTTTTCAATACCCATCCAGTCGGAGCGCGTGCGTCGGCGATCGCCCTTGGCGCGCACATGTCCAGCCAATTGAATGGCGCCGCCGAACAGCAACAGCTTTTCCGTCAGCGTGGTCTTGCCGGCGTCAGGGTGGGAAATAATGGCGAAGGTGCGCCTGCGCGCCACTTCCTGCGGGATATTCGAGGTCACGGGAATCTCTATTCAAAAAACATTGTGCGCTGGCCTTTAGAGCAGCCGTAAACACACGTCCAGCATGTTGCCCTTTTTAGGGCGTTGTGGCAGTTAACGGCCTTGAGGGTATAGTATGACAAATCTGGCACTTCTCGGCGACATCGGCGGCACCAATTCACGGTTCGGGCTCATTGAGTTAGGCTCGACCGAAGCGCGAGACGTTGAGGTTTTGAAGAACGATAATTTCAATGGGCT
>CAXTLE010000181.1:0-6408 GCA_964244855.1 uncultured Aestuariivirga sp.
GATTTGGTCAGAAGATCACTTGGAGCGCATTTGCGCCGCCTTTGGTGTTCGTTGCGATGTTGCTCGCCGTGGGTGTTCTGAACTCTAACTATCTTGGGCCACTCGGTGTTTCCATCGCCACCGCGACGGCAGCTCCAATCATGTTCTTGGCGCTGGGCCAGGCAATGGTTTTGAACATCGGTTCGATTGATTTGTCGAATGCAGCAATTGCCCTTCTTGGCGCACTCGTCATGTCGATTGCCCTGCCGCCAATGGGCCTCAGCGCTTACCTTGTGGTCCTGTTACTGGTCACCGTCATTGGAGCGATCAATGGGGCAGTGATTAGTTATGCGCAGGTGCCCTCCTTTGCGCTCACACTGGGAACACTTGCGATTCTGCAAACAGCTGCACTCATCGTGAGCGGTGCTGATACGATTTATGTATCCGAAAACCGCGAGTTGATTTCGACGCTGTATGAAAAACAAATTCTAAACGCACCTCTGACCTTCTGGATCGGCATTCTCTTTGCAGTCAGCATGTGGGTACTCTTGCGTTACACTGTTTTGGGCCAGAACATGACGGCGATGGGCAAGAATGAACTGGGAGCAACTTTATCAGCTGTTCCCACGCGCAAAGTTCGTATCATTGCTTACGCATTGTCTGGCTTCATGGGCGGACTTGCCGGATTGAGTATCGTGGCGCAGGCAGGTTCGGCTTCAGCAAGCGGCTTAGGCAGCGACTTGTTGTTGCCCGGAATTGCAGCAGCATTAATCGGCGGCACCTCGATTTCAGGGGGGCAAACCAATCCGTTGAATGTCATCTTTGGTGGACTTACCGTTGCCTTCGTACCTATTGCCATTCAAGCCATGGGACTTGGCGCCCAAGCGCAGAGCCTGGTCTATGGCATCTTCATCATTTTGGTTGTGGCTTTGACAACTGTGCGTTCGCGAGACTCCATCATCAAATAAGTTGCTACGCAGTTGCTATTGAAGTTCGGGCAATTTGGGCAACCAAGTTCCGGCTTGTTTAAAAAGCGCAGGCGAAAACGTTGGGCAAGTTTTGCACTAGGATAGTTCGAAGTCACATGACGCCGAATGAATGTTTATTGCCGTCAAAATCATTGCGACCACCTGTTTTCAAAGTCGACAATGAGGTTCTGGACCGGATGCTCAACGTCCAGCGAGACGAAACCCATGAAGCAGGGATGGCCCGTCGCCTTGACCGCATCGCGATACAGTTACGAACGCAGCCAGTTCGTGGTGCTCGAGAGTTTGGCGATGTTCGTCCGTTACTATTTCACACTCACCGCGCCAACGCCAAAGGCTGCGCAGGACGCCTTGCGGATCATCGGCAATCAGCGCTTCGAGACCTTTGTAGCGCAAGTCGGCAAACGCATTGCAGGCGGCATTTCGTCGATGGGTGAAGCAATGGAAAAGGCGTCAGTGCAAGAACCCGATCAGAAGCGGCGTGATCCTGATAGATCCCTTCTGGATGAAACTCGTAACGCCCAGTAAGTATTTACATCGGTTACGCCGACTTCCCTTTGCCATCCATATCCTTCAGCACCTCCGGCATCAATGACACCTTCTGAAAATCAACCACAGTGCTCTTTTCATGCAATGACTCAGGCCTTAGGTTAGTGTAGTGGCGCAGCATTTTCCAATCGCGGTGACCAGTCACCAGCGCTACTTTCTCAATTGTTAGCCCCGCCTCAGACAATCTACTGGTCGCCTCATGCCTCAGATCGTGGAAATGCAGATCATCAATTTTGAGTTCCTTGCAGGCGCGTTGAAACGCCGTGCCTGCCGATTAGTGATGATGAGGGAAAACTTTGCCAATGCCACGTATAACAATTCGCTGCTCCAGCAGAACTTGCCATGCATCATAGCCGGTCAGGATCAAAATCGGGATGCATTGATTGTTGCCATCTTTCTTGCTTCGCACGTTTCCTCCCGTAATCAATAAGCATGCTCCTGGTTATTTCCTGCAGGCGGTACCCTCCGAGTGTGAGTTTCAGAGATTCAAGCACTGCGCTTTTAGAGCGCCGAATTCTTTTTCCCACCTCCAGCATATCTTGGATATGCAAATCGATGATTTCACTGAATGTCGTAACCGTACGCGCATTGACAGCTTTGGGGTCTATTCCCTTGTCGATTGTCCGTTCGGTTTCAACTGCCCAAGTGTCTGCATCTGCTCGCCGCCGAAACCTGTTGCTGATATGCTTTCCTTCACGCCTGACTTGAGCGCGCCAGTTTCCAGAATGTAGCTTGACGATCACTGGCATTCGTGTGCACTCCTTTCTAAAGTTGTGTGCGAAATGTGTGCAAGCCAAGGGAACGAAACAAGTATTAAAGGCGGGAAATCGAAGGAAAAAACTGCACACGTTCACATCTGTTCGCTTCAGTATGCAAGGATAAACTATTGAATTGCAAGGATAAAATATTCGCCGTTGCGCCCATGATGGATTGGACTGACCGGCATTGCCGTGTCTTCCATCGCACATTGTCGCGCCACGCACTCCTCTACACCGAGATGGTGACGGCGCTTGCTGTGAAGCATGGAGTTCGCGATAAGTTGTTGGGGTTTGATCCGCACGAGCAGCCTTTGGCCTTGCAATTGGGCGGCAGTGATCCTGCGACGCTCACTGAGGCCTCGCGCATTGGCGAGGACTGGGGTTATTGCGAGGTCAACCTCAATGTAGGTTGCCCGTCGGACCGGGTGCAGGGCGGGAATTTCGGGGCTTGTTTGATGGCCACGCCGCAGCTCGTTGCAGATTGCATAAACGCAATGCAAGAAGCAGTGAAAATTCCAGTGACTGTAAAATGCCGTATTGGCATTGACGATCAGGACTCTGAAAAAGATTTCCAGAATTTTATCGACACGGTTGCCGCAACAGGTTGCAGCACTTTTATCGTGCACGCCCGCAAGGCCTGGCTGAAAGGTTTGAGCCCAAAAGAAAACCGGGAAATCCCGCCGCTGGACTATGACCGCGTTCACCGCCTCAAAACCTTCCGACCAGACTTGAAAATAGTCCTCAATGGAGGATTATCAAGTCTTGCGGAAGATATTTCTCATCTCAAGAATTTGGACGGCGTCATGTATGGTCGGGAGGCCTATCACAATCCCTGGATATTGGCGGCGGTTGATCCATTGTTTGCAAACACTGAAGCGCCGGTTGCGACAAGGCGCGAAGCTGTTGAGGCGATGTTCGATTATATCAAAACAAGTCTTGCGGCTGGTCTGCCCTTGCACCGCATCACGCGCCATATGTTGGGGCTTTATCATGCCCAAGCCGGAGGCCGGTTGTGGCGGCAGGTATTGTCGGTTGAGGTATGTAAGCCGGGCGCTGGCCTTGATGTGTTGCGGCGGGCCTTGGATGTGGTTGAAGAACAGGCGGCGCGTTTGGTCGCTGCTTAAAAAAAGAGCGGTAGCAGGTCGCCCCGCCACCGCTCCAAGTGCAGGGTGTTCAATAGCCAAGCTATTGCAGCTGATTTCGCCCGTCATCATTCAAATGAATGAGATCGTATTATTCTGCGGCCAGCCGCCCACGGCGTCCGCCGCGCCGGGTTTTGCGCAAGGTCAATGTCGACATGCGTTCGGGCAGGGCCAAAATCAGCGTATGACGTTCAACGGGTGACATGGCCAGCCAGTCGGCGATTTCACCGCGCGTGCGTCCGCAGCCGATGCAAAACCCGGTTTCAGGTTCAACAACGCAGATTTTCACACAAGGTGTTTCGATATTGTGACGGCTCAAATGATCCATAGTGCCAATGTGGGGTGTCATGCCGCCGCCGCAATGGCACGGCGCGACGCCTCATGTCAAACCAACGTCAATTCTTCAGCACAAGCTTGCCGTTTTCAACGCTGAAACTGCGCAGGCGCGACAGGAAGCTCATGCCTAGCAGGGTTCCACGCAGCGCACCCTTTTGCAGAACCATGCCTTCGACGTCAGACACCCGCACATTGTCGATCTCAACTTCACGCAACACCACGCGAGCCGCTTTGCCAATGCCATTGGCGGTGCTGACTTGAATATCAAAATTCAGGGTATTGGGGCGCAGGCCAACTTTTTCAGCGTCTTCATAGCTTAGGGCGACCGTGCTGGCACCGGTATCTACCAGTACCTCTATGCCGTGATTGTTGATATCGGCCTTGGTGAAGTAGTGGCCATTGCTGCCAGCTTTAAGTTCGGTCATTGAGTAGAGGTTCAGAGGCTCTGCCACTGGCTTGCCCAAAGGCGTGATGCCGGGCAGTCCTGCACCGATTGTCAACAAGACAGCGAGAACAACACTGGGCATTGGACCGGAACGACGCATGGGAACCCTCATTTTCTGAAGGTCATTTAAGCTGCCAATTCTTCACCGGGCTTTGACGCCAACGCTGAACTTGCAATGACGGTTAATGAAGGGTTGCCACAAAGGCCGTCAGCATCACCACTTCGCAGGCGACTTGTACTGCGCCACACACATCGCCGGTTTGTCCACCAATCAGACGCATGGCGAATTGCCTGATGCCCGCCGTGACGGCGAGCCCGATGCCAAGCGCCAGAACTGCATTTTCGAAATGTGTGTAATATCCGGCCGCCAGTGTCAGCAGTAAGCCCACTACAATTGCCGACATTGCAACGGCGCGCGTGGGCTGTCCCGCATAAACTGACAACCCATCGAGTCGGGCAGGTCGCGTGGCCCATAACAAGTCGACCACCAAGGCTCGCGAGAACGATTGGCAAGCCGCAATTACAAGCACTATCGCTTCCGGCGCAAATGGTAACAGTGCTGCGTAACATGACACGCGCACACCCACAGCCACAATCAGCGCCAGGGTGCCGTAAGACCCGATGCGACTGTCGCGCATGATTTCAAGACGCCGCTCCCTGGTTTTGCCGCCGCCGAAACCATCTGCTGTGTCAGCCAAACCATCTTCATGCAGGGCACCTGTCAATAGTATACCCGCCGCAACGGCCAGCAATGCCGCGAGCATGACGGGCAAGTAAATATATTTTCCTGCGAGCAGCACCAAAGCGATGACGCAGCCAATGAGCGCTCCAACGACCGAAAACATGCGCATGGTTTGATTGAAGGGTGGTGGGTCAATGGTGCGGGAGAACGGAACAGGCAGCCTGGTCAGGAACTTCAATGCATGCACAAGCTCGGCCAGCGGCCTGAAGCTGGTTGGTGTTCTGGGTGTTGCCGGGGGTAAGTCGCTCATGGCCATCGCTGGGTCTTCTATGGCGTTGACGTGTGCCCCATGCCAAGCCCAAAAGCCACAGACAATTTTGCAGTTCTGCGATTCCTGAAAGGAACACTTATGGCAACCGGCCTTCCATTCGACGATATCCGCGATCTGCTGGCCGCCATGCCCGAAGCTGATATGAACGCGGTGGCCAAGGTTCGGGAACGTGATGCGCAATTGACCAAGCCGCCGGGTGCGCTAGGTCGGCTTGAAGGCATTGTTGAGTGGCTGGCGGCCTGGCAGCAGCGCGCGTTGCCGCGTGTGGAGCATCCGGTGGTCGCAGTGTTTGCGGGCAATCACGGCGTGGTGGCGCAAGGTGTGGCAGCCTATCCGCAAGCCGTGACGGCGCAGATGGTGGCAAATTTCCAGAACGATGGTGCGGCGGTCAATCAGATTTGCAAGACTTTTGATTTGGGTTTGAAGGTGTTTGAACTCGCACTTGAAGTGCCAACAGGTGACATCACACAGGAAGCCGCCCTCAGCGAACAAGACTGCGCAGCCACCATGGCTTACGGCATGGAAGCGATTGCCAATGGCTGTGATCTTCTGTGCATCGGTGAAATGGGCATAGGCAATACAACGATTGCCGCCGCATTGGCGCATGCACTGTTCGGCGGAAAGCCCGAGGACTGGGTGGGACCGGGTACCGGTGTTGGCGCCGAGGGATTGAAGCGCAAGGCTGATGTTGTGGGTCGCGCCATCGACTTGCACCGCGCCCATTTGGGCGATCCTTTGGAAGTGCTACGCCGCTTGGGTGGCCGTGAACTGGCGGCCATGGCGGGCGCAATTTTGGGCGCGCGTATCAATCATGTGCCCGTACTGATCGACGGCTATGTGGCAACCGCCGCTGCCGCTGTGTTATTCAAGGCCAATCCAAAGTCGCTTGATCACTGCATGGCTGCTCATGTCTCGGCAGAACCTGCGCACCGGGCGCTGTTGGCGAAGTTGGGCATGAAGCCACTGCTGGATTTGGGCATGCGCCTGGGTGAGGGAAGCGGTGCCGCACTGGCTGCGGGAATGGTGCGCGCGGCAGTGAACTGTCACACCGGCATGGCGACGTTTTCAAGTGCAGGGGTGAGTGAGAAGGAGTAGGGGACTCGTCCCTCACCTGGCGCGTGCCGCGCCGTCCTCTCCCGCTTGCGGGAGAGGTGAAGCATGGGCGTGTTTCTACTTCACCTCTCCCGTTTACGAGAGAGG
>CAXTLE010000182.1:0-6354 GCA_964244855.1 uncultured Aestuariivirga sp.
GGCGGCTTCACCTTGGACTGGTACGGCAAGCTGCTAGCCAATCCAAAAATCCAGGCCTCGGCCTTGAACTCTGTTTTCGTCGCTACCATTGCCACAGCAATCGCCACAGTCATCGGCACCTTGCTGGCCCTAGGTGTAGAACGAGCCAAACCCTCAGCCGCACGAGAAGCGCTGCTCTTCGCCCCCATGATCATCCCCGATATTGTGCTGGCCATTGCACTACTCAGCTTCTTCACGCTGATGAAATTCTCACTCGGCCTGCACTCCATCATCATGGCCCATGTCGTCTTCAACATCGCCTTCGTGGCCGCTGTCGTGCGGGCGCGCCTCAAGAGTTTCGACTGGTCCCTCACCGAAGCCTCCCGCGACTTGGGCGCAGGCGCCATCACCACCTTCCGCTACATCACCCTGCCGCTGATCTTGCCCGCTGTCATCGCGGCAGCCCTCTTGTCTTTCACCTTGTCAGTGGATGAATTCATCATAGCCTACTTCACCGCAGGGGCAGGCCAATCCTCCACCACGCTCCCCATGCAAATCTACGCCATGATCCGTTTCGGCGTGACACCAGAAATCAACGCCCTCGCCACCCTTGTCATGTTCATAAGCTTCATCGCCCTCTTCGCAGCGCAGCGCTTGAACAAGGGCAAAATTCCCGGCATGTAATGACAACAGCTATTTGAAATAACTCGTGAGAACTTACAATTTTCGCGGTGGTATTCCCTCCCCCTTGTGGGGAGGGTTAGGGTGGGGGTCGCTCGGACTGTTGGAATTGCAATGAACTCTTTCTTGAATTCATCAGTCGGAGCGACCCCCACCCCGGCCCTCCCAACAAGGGGGAGGGAGAAAAAAGTCTAGTCGAAATTCTGATGATTTAATAGAAACAGTAGAAGGTGTAGCGATGGCAAAACCCGCCCCAAAAAAATCAGCCAAAAAGCCCGCAGTGAAAAAAGCCAAACCGAAAAAAGTCATCGCCCTGTTTCCTGAGGCCGCTTATGGCCCCGCGCTGAACTCAGTCGGCATTGGCCAAGCGCTCGAAAAACTCGGCCACAAGGTCGTCTTCTTGTCAGACCCTGGCTTCCTCGATGTCTACAAGTGCTATGGCTTCGAGGCTCATCCCGTGAACCTATCCGAACCGATGCCGCCTGAAGAGATGGCGAAATTCTGGGTGGATTTCATCAACGGCCACATTCCCAATTTCCGCAAAAGCCCTTACGACCAGATCGACAACTACGTCAAAGGCTGCTGGGAAATGATCGTGGAAACGGCGAAATGGGCGGAGAAGGATTTGCCCGCCGTTCTCGATCAGGTGAAACCCGATGTCGTCTGTGTTGACAACGTCATCCTCTTCCCCGCCATCAAGCGCTACGCCAAGAAAAACAAGAAACCCTGGGTGCGCGTCATTTCCTGTTCCGAAAATGAAATCGAAGACCCCGGTATTCCACCCCATCTTTCAGGTTGCGGTGAGAAAGACAAAAAGGGCCACAAGGCCTACCGCAAACATTTCAACGAAGTGATCAAGCCCATCCACGACACCTTCAACGCCTTCCTGAAATCCGTAGGCGAAAAGAAATACCCTTTGGGACAATTCTTCGAAGCCAGCCCCCACATGAACATCCTGCTCTATCCGTCAGCCGTGAAGTTCAAGCGCAAACGCAAGCTTTCCCCCAAGCAGTTCCAATACTTGGAAGGCTGCGTGCGCAAAGACGCGAAATACACAGTTCCGACCTTCAAAGCCAACAACGACAAACCCATGCTCTACGTCAGCTTCGGTTCCCTCGGCTCTGGCGATACAGAGCTGCTGAAGCGCCTCATCACCTCCATCGGCCACATGCCAGTGCGGGCGCTGGTCAATGTCGGTGACTATATTGATCAGTACACGGATATTCCCGACAATATCATCATCGACAAGTGGTTCCCGCAACCCTCCGTCATTCCAAAGGTCGATGCCGTCATCCACCACGGCGGCAACAACTCATTCACCGAGTGCCTCTACTTCGGCAAACCCGCCATCATCATGCCCTATGTCTGGGACGGCCACGACAACGCCACTCGCGTCCAGGAAACCGGCCACGGCTTCAAGCTGGACCGTTACGAGTGGACCGATGGCGAACTGCAAGCCAAAATCACGGCCATGCTGACTGACAAAAAGATGAAAGCAAAACTGAAGAAAACCAGCACGTCCATGCGCGCCAAACACGGGCCCACCAAAGCTGCCAAAGTCATCGATGGCCTGTTGAAACGCAAGATCGCCTGATGCCCACGAACCTGAACTCCTCCGCCCCCCATATCGAGAACCCGGCCACCTATGCCGGGCCGCTGAAAGACTGGGGCCATCAGCCCAACCCGATTTCCGGCAATTCAAAATCCGATGGCGTGCTCTTATACAAAGGGCCAGACAACCGGCCGGAATGCGGCCTCTGGCAAGTCACACCCGGCACCTGGCCACTGTCGATCCCGCGCGATGAACTCTGCCATTTCGTCTCAGGCCGCGCCACCTACACCCACGAGCAAGGCGAAGTCATCGACGTCACCCCCGGCACCGTCGTCCACTTCAAGGCAGGCTGGACTGGCACATGTACCGTCCATGAAACCCTGCGCAATGTTTACATGTTGAGTTGAGAAAATGCTGAAACTGAATTCCACAGCCCCCCACATCCAAAACCCCGCCACATATGAAGGCCCCTTCAAGGACTGGGGTGCAATTCCCACCATGATCGAAGGGACCAGCCACACCTCGGGCCTCGTCCTCTACAAAGGCCCCAAAGGGGAAAGCGAAACTGGCATCTGGATCGCCACTCCCGGTTACTGGAACTGTCACGTCACCTCAGACGAATTCTGCCACTTCCTGCTCGGCCGCTGCACCTACACCCACGAGTCAGGTGAAGTCATCGAGATAGTCCCCGGCACAGCAGCCTTCTTCCCCAAAGACTGGAAAGGCACCTGCCGGATTCATGAGACGATCCGCAAGGTCTATATGATCCGCTAACGCCCGCGCTCAATCTCCACACCCACACTGCGGGCATTGGGAATGATATCCGGCTTTTCCACCCGCACCCGCGCCGCCAGCACGCGTTTGTCTTTCAGGCACGATTGCGCAATTTTCTCGCACAACGTCTCCACCAGATTGATGTGCCCCTCAGCCAGAATGCTCTCCACCTTCTTGGCGATGATCTCGTAGGACACCACGTGGCTGATGTCATCGTCCATCGGCACATCACTTTCCTGCACCGACAAATCAATATTGACGATAATGCGCTGCGCCTTCTCCTTCTCGTGATCATAGATGCCGATCAGCGCCAGGCATTCGAGATCGCGCACAAACACATGCCGCACCCGCGCTTTGGCGGAAGCCACGTGGTGGGAGATCATGGGCTTTTTCGTCATTCCGTCACCTCAACCACATCCGGCGTTTGCCACACCAGATGCTGCCCACCGTCTAGCGCGATCATCTGCCCGGTCAAGGCGGGTTGCGACAGAATGAACTGCACCGCCGCCGAAATTTCTGCAGGCGACGTGCCCCGCTTCAACAGGGTCAGCTCCCCTTGCCGTTGGAACGCGGCATCATCCATGCGGGCAGAAGGCAAGGCCGGCCCCGGGCCGATAGCATTGACGCGAATGCGCGGTGCCAGTGCCTGCGCCAAAGTGCGCGTCGCGGTCCATAAGCCGGCTTTCGAAATCGTATAAGAAAAAAACTGCGGATTGAGCTTCCACACCCGCTGGTCAATCAGGTTGATCACATTGCCGAAGGCACCAGCAGGCAATTGCCGCGCAAAGGCCTGAGCCAGGAAAACGGGTGCGCGCAAATTGATATCCTGATGCCGTTGCCAGCTGTCTTGCGTCATGTTCGACAGATCATCTTCTTCAAACAGCGAGGCATTGTTGATCAACACATCAATTGCATCCAAACCAGCAACAGCCTCCGCCATGATACGCTCGGGCGATTGAACCAAAGCAAGATCAGCCTCAATGATGACAGCCTTGCGACCTTTGGCCCTGATCAAACCGGCAACCTCTTCCGCAGCATCACGTGAGGCGTTGCAATGCACGGCAATGTCATAGCCAGCCCCAGCCAGATCCAGCGCCAATTGACGGCCAATGCGTTTGGCAGCACCCGTGATCAGTGCAGTCTTCACCATCTCAACCCTTCGGCCCCAAAATCACATAATGCTTCTTCAACTTTTTCACTGTCTCCCAGGTTCCCTTGAAGCCAGCGGGAATGATAAACGCATCACCCTTCTTGAAGCGCCATCCTTTGCGTGATCCCTCTTTTTTCAATTCGCACTCACCCGAAATAATATGGCAAAACTCCCACTCATCATAAGACACCAACACCTTGCCCGGTGTCGATTCCCAAATGCCAGAGAACAGCCGACCTTCTTCACCTTCGAAATGATTCCAGGTGTTCGTCAACCGCTTGCCGGAAATCAACCGCGTTGGGTCAGGCATACCCTTCTCCACTTTAGGCGCGCCGCGTCCCTCGGTCTTCATGTGAATGATATCTGGAATCATAATTTACCCTCTTCAATCCTTGTAACGGCCTACACGCGCAAGAAGATCATCCTTGGTCGGTGTAAAATCACTGGCCACCCACCAGTCTTCCAGCGCCGCCAACACCTGCCCCACCTTGGGCCCGGGCGCAAACCCCGCGGCCACAATATCTGCGCCCTTCACGGGGAGCTCAAGCGGCGTGCATATTTCAGGCAAGGACAACAATTCCGACCAATTCACATCATCATATTTGGCACGCGAGTTTGCCCAGCTTAAATGCGCAGCATCACGCCAACGCTCTACCCCGATATGATAGAGCAAGCGTCGTCTTTCAGGTTGCGACAATGATGGTGATATCTCCGGCGCTGAAGCCAAACTCTGCAACCGATCTGCATCCACATTTGATAAGCGCAAAATATCCTTCAATGTCAAAGGCGTTTTCGCCAACACGAACAAGCGCAGCACAGCATCCGAAGGCAGGCGGCACAATTTGCGCCATTCATCCGTATGCGGAATAATAACTCCAAGAATCCCAGATTCCGCCATCACCCTCAAAATTTTGACAGCATGTGCACCAACCAACAGCTTCAAAAGCTCTTGCCTCACGCGCTCTGCCGAAAGGGTTTTCAATACGGCCTTCATGCGGACACAAGCCCTGAACCCATCCGCATCCGGTTTTCCTTTGCCGTAATGGGCGTGAAATCGAAAGAAGCGAAGAATACGTAAGTTGTCTTCCTGAATGCGCTGCGAAGGCACCCCGACGAACCTTACCTTCCGCTTCAATATATCTGCGTACCCTTCTGTAAAATCATATATTTTTCCCTTCTCATCACAATACATTGCATTGATGGTAAAGTCCCGCCGCGCCGCATCCTCCGCCCAGTCATGGGTGAAGGAAACCACTGCATGGCGACCATCACTCTCAATATCCTTGCGTAATGTCGTGACTTCAAATGCAGCGCCGTCGTGCACCACCGTCACTGTGCCATGCTCGATGCCGGTGGGGTGTACAGCAAAGCCCGAAGCTTTCGAAATTTGCATCACTTGTTCTGGCAACAGCGTGGTCGCCAGATCCACATCCGCCACCGGAACACCCAGCAGTGCATTGCGCACCGCTCCTCCGGCCACACGCGTTTCACCTTCAGTATTCAGCATACGGAGTACATTTTGCAGTGGTGGTTCGTTCAACCACACTTCACGAGCAAGTGATGGCAGCTCACGCTTCGGCATGTTGAAACCTGTCACTCATATTTTTGATGATGCCTGCAGTGGCGCCCCAGATGTTTCTTTTCTCGTAAGAGTAAACATGGTAGTACCTTGTCATGCCATTCCACACGCGCGACTGGGTTTCACGATTTTCGGCGTTAAGCAAAAATGACATTGGAACATCAAAAATATCATCAACTTCATTTGCCCGGGCCACGAGTTTATATCCCGGTAAAATCCGCGCCACCACAGGCACCACAAAGTATCCCGTAATCGTGAGATAGCCATCAAGATATCCAAGCGGCTGCACAAAACGCCGATCCAATCCGGTCTCTTCCTCTGCTTCGCGCAATGCAGCTTCCAAAGGTGTCTCACCTTCATCCAGTCGACCCCCGGGAAAAGCAATCTGACCCGCATGTTTCGACAAATTGCTATGCCGCTGGGTGAGCAAAACCGATGGCCCCGCATTCTCCAACACACCCACAAGAACTGCGGCAGCTTTTGGCACGATGCCAGCAGGGATCATCTGCGCCTTGCTGTTCATGGTGTCGTCACTGAGATCCCATGTGGTGGGTGCGTCGCTGCGAAACACAAAAGGTGCGCGAAGGCAGAAATCGTTGAGGGTGAGCATGCGTTCCCTCATCCGGCCTTCGGCCACCT
>CAXTLE010000183.1:0-6329 GCA_964244855.1 uncultured Aestuariivirga sp.
CCATCCTGGTCTTGGGCTGGTTCTCACAAAAACAACTCGTACGTGGTCTGACATTCGGAGCGGTAAAATAATGGGCACGATCACACTCAACAAGGTGCGAAAGGCATTTGGCGACTCTGTTGTCATTCCCGGTGCTGATCTTGAAATCAAGAATGGTGAGTTCATCGTCTTCGTTGGACCATCGGGTTGTGGCAAATCCACCTTGCTGCGCTTGATCGCCGGCCTTGAAGACACCACCTCGGGTCATATCTCAATTGACGGAAAAGACGTAACGGATGTGGCACCTGCGGGCCGGGAACTCGCAATGGTTTTCCAGTCCTATGCGCTCTATCCGCATATGAGTGTTCGCAATAATATCGCGTTTCCACTGAAGATGGCGAAAATGCCAGAGAGCGAAATGGCCATCCGTGTTGCAAAAGCTGCAACAACGTTGAACCTTACGGAATATTTGGACCGGAAGCCCGGTCAACTCTCTGGCGGACAACGCCAACGCGTCGCCATTGGCCGTGCCATCGTACGCGAGCCCAAGGCGTTTTTGTTCGATGAACCATTGTCAAACCTTGATGCGGCGCTTCGTGTGAACATGCGTGTGTTCATCATGGAGCTGCACAAGACTCTCAAAACCACTATGATCTATGTTACCCACGACCAAGTGGAGGCCATGACCATGGCCAACCGCATTGTGGTGCTGAACAAGGGCGTGATTGAGCAAGTCGGCACACCGCTTGAACTTTACAACAAGCCGAACTCGCTGTTTGTCGCGGGCTTCATCGGGTCACCAAAAATGAATTTCATCGAAGGCAATTCACTTGGTGTGCGGCCCGAACATATTTTATCATCAGACAAGAAGGGCGAGTGGGAAGGCACTGTAAAGCTCACCGAGCATTTGGGGTCTGACACCTTCCTGCATGTGGATGGCGGCCAGCGTGGCATGCTGGTGGTGCGGGCAGCGGGCGAGAGTACCTTCAATCCTGGTGACAAAATCTGGATGACGCCCGAAAAAGGCCGCGTCCATCACTTCGACGGCAATGGCAAGGTTGTTGCCAAGTGAATGGCACTTACGATTATATCATCGTCGGTGGTGGTTCGGCCGGTTGTGTCGCGGCATGGCGTCTCGTCATGGAAAAATCTGCACGTGTGCTGATGCTGGAACGCGGCCCCGCCAAAGCGTCGGGGTTGTCGGCATTCTACCTTCCCATGCCGGCAGCCTGGATGAAGGGTATCACAGGAAGTGCTGTTGTTGAACTGCATCAACCGATCGCGCAAAAACATCTGAAGGGCCGCATGCCCAAGGTCGGCCAAGCCAATATTCTGGGCGGCGGCACCTCCATCAACGCCATGGTTTACACGCGCGGGCAGGCTGAGGATTACGACAATTGGGATCGCCACCTCGGTGGCACGTCCGGCTGGGCTTACAAGGATATGCTGCCGCATTTTCGCAACATGGAATGCAACCACAGTTTCAACGATGCCTGGCACGGTGTCGATGGTCCGCTGCATGTATCTGACACAGCAACGAAGTGTCAGATCACCGAAGACTATATTCTTGCCGTGCAAGGCCTGGGCGTGCCCTTCAATCCGGATTTCAACGGTGCGCAACAACGCGGTGTCGGCACCATGCAATATACGACATGGAACAAGCGGCGCTGGAATGGTGTTGAGGCGTTCCTGTCGCTGATCATGAATAATCCGCGCTTCACTGTGAAGACAGATTGCACGGTGTCGCGCGTGATCATCGAAAACGGGCGCTGCGTTGGTGTGGCCATTGTTGAAGCCGGACGCGAAACTGAAATCCGTTGCGGCACCGTTTTGATGGCCGCCGGAACTTACAACACGCCAAAGATATTGCTGCTCTCCGGCGTCGGGCCTGCTGCACAATTGCAAGAGCACAACATTAAAACACAGGTTGATCTGCGGGGCTTGGGGGAAAACCTGCAAGATCATCACGAAGTCCCCGTCGTCTCCGCTACCACCGGGCACTTTGGTTACTTCGGTGAGGACAAGGGCTTCCGGGCTTTGAAAAATGTCCTGCAATACAAACTGTTCGGCACAGGCCCCGTCAGCAGTGGCGGCGTTGAAGCCTGCGCCTATATCGATCCTGACGGTGGTATTCGCCCCACCATCAAAATGTATTGTGTACCCTCGGTCTATCTTGATGCCGACGTGAAGAATGTAACTCCGCAAGATGGCGTAACCCTGAATGCCTGTCTGCTGCGGCCAAAGTCGCGCGGCACGGTTCGGCTGCACTCGGCAAGCATTCTCGACAAGCCTGTCATCGACAACAATTATCTCGCCGAAGCTGACGATCTTCGCCTGGAAATCGCAGGCCTGCGCTATGCCCGTGACATTCTCAAACAGAACCCGCTCAGCAAGCGCATCTCGCACGAGATGTTGCCGGGACGCGATGTAACAGATGATGCAGGACTTGCTGAACATTGCCGCCGCACAGTCAAAACCAACTGGCATCCCGTCGGCACCTGCAAGATGGGACCCGAAAACGACGAAATGGCGGTGCTTGATTCAAAGCTGCGCGTTCGCGGCATTGAGGGCCTGCGCGTGATCGATGCATCGGCCATGCCCTTCATACCATCCGGAAATACAAATGCGCCGACAATGGCTTTGGCCAGTCGGGCTGTGGAGTTTTTATCATGAGACTAAGAGGCAAAACTGCCATCATCACAGGTGGCGCGCGTGGCATTGGTGCTGCTGTCGCCGCTGCCTATGTACGCGAGGGGGCCCGCGTCTGCGTCGCCGATATCGAGTTTGATGTGGCGCAAGCCACGGCAGTCGATATCGGCGGCGCATCCTTCGCCTTTCATCTTGATGTGACCAAGCTCGACTCGATTGAGGCTTGCGTGAAACATGTCGAAGACACGGCAGGCGGCGTCGATATTCTCGTCAACAACGCTGCCATTTTCGATATGGGCCGCTTCGAGGAAACCACCGAAAAGAGTTACGATCGCCAATTCGCCGTCAATGTGAAGGGCACGCTGTTCATGATGACGGCGGTATCGCGCTCGATGATTGCGCGGGGCAAGGGTGGCAAGATCATCAATTTCTCATCGCAAGCCGGACGCCGTGGTGAAGCGCTTGTGGTGGTCTATTGCGCGTCGAAAGCCGCCGTTATTTCAATGACGCAATCAGCAGGCCTGGCTCTCATCAAGCACGGCATCAACGTCAATGGCATTGCCCCCGGCGTTGTCGATACGCCGATGTGGGATGTGGTGGATGGACTGTTTGCCAAATATGAAAACCGCCCCTTGGGCGAAAAGAAGCGCCTTGTTGGCGAAGCCGTTCCCTATGGACGCATGGGTAAACCGGAAGACCTGGTAGGCTGCGCTGTTTTTCTCGCGTCAAGTGAAAGTGACTATGTTGTCGCCCAGACGTTCAACGTCGATGGCGGCCAATGGATGAGTTGATATGACAAGATTATCTTTGGTAACCGTTCGCAGCCTTCGCCCGGAAGTGATGACGCCACATTATGCGCGCACATCATTGACGCCGGGAATAGTGCATTTTGGAGTGGGCAATTTTCACCGGGCGCATCTGGCGGTTTATCTTGATGACCTTTTCAACATGGGCCTCAACCAGGATTGGGCCATCATCGGTGCTGGCGTCATGCCGTCAGATGAAATCATGCGGGAGAAATTGGCAGCACAGGATTATCTGACAACGGTGGTTGAGCAGGACGCAAATTATTCCGCCGCCCGCGTCACCGGACCCATGATTGATTTCATTCCTCCATCGGAGCGCAAGCGTTTGATGGCGGTCTTGGCCGACCCCGCCATTCGCATCGTGTCACTGACGGTGACCGAAGGCGGATACATGATCAATCCCGCAACTGGCAAATTCGATCCCAACCATCCCGCCCTGCAGCGCGATGCGAAAAATCCTGATGATCCCACGACGGCTTTCGGTTTGATCCTGCACGGCCTCAAATCCCGCAAAGCCGCTGGTCTCCAGCCTTACACAGTCATGTCTTGCGATAACGTGCCCCACAACGGCGTGGTCACCCGAAATGCAGTGGCAGGCCTCGCCCGCCTCATGGATCCACTGTTCGGAGATTGGGTGGAGCAGAACGTGGCTTTCCCCAATGCCATGGTAGACCGCATCACCCCCGCCACGTCAGACCGTGAACGCCAGATTGCGTCCGAGACATTTGGCATTGAAGACAATTGGCCGGTGTTTTGTGAAGAGTTCAAGCAATGGGTTGTCGAAGACAACTTCCCCGCCGGACGCCCGGATTTCGAAAAAGTAGGCGCACAGTTTGTTGAGGATGTAACGCCTTTCGAATACATGAAAATTCGCATTCTCAACGGCGGCCACGCCGTCATCGCCTATCCCGGTGGATTGCTGGATGTGCATTTTGTACATGAAGCCATGGAACATCCGTTGATCAAGGGGTTCTTCGCCAAGGTGCAGCAGGAAGAAATCATCCCGACGGTGATGCCGGTTCCCAACACCAACATTCAGGACTATTTCAAACTCATCGACCGCCGCTTCTCCAATCCGAAAATTGGCGATACCGAGCGACGCTTGTGCCTCGATGGCTCCAACCGCCAGCCGAAGTTTATTGTGCCGGTGATTGCCGACAATCTTGCCGCAGGCCGCAGCATTTCGGGCCTCGCCCTCGAGTCAGCACTCTGGTGCCGTTACTGTGCGGGCACGTCAGACTCGGGCAAAGTCATCGAACCGAACGACCCGTCATGGGATCGCTTGCAGGCCCTGTCGCTGAAAGCGAAGATGGATCCTGTGCAGTGGTTGAGCATGGATGATATTTATGTCGATGTGGCCAAGGACGAAGGATTTCGCGCGGCGTTCACAGGATGGTTGAACATGCTGTGGCGCGATGGGACCGCAAAGACGTTGGAGAAATACATCGCGGGTTAAGCCGATTTTCGGAGCCATGTCATCACATGCGTCGCCACTGCGCACAGTTCTCCGCGCTGATTGACAATTGTAATCTCCGCCACCGTCCGCGACTTGGCTTGGTCCGCAGCCGTAATTTTATAGTCCAGCTGAATTGTATCGCCAATCAACACGCCCTTCAAAAACCGGATGCGATCATAGCCCAGTGACACCGGATGATACCCCACAAGCGACACGCATTTCCCGACAATATCCGTCGAGCAGCCCGACATATAACCGACCAGCAGCGCCCCATGCGCGATGCGTCCTCCATAGGGCGTGGTCTTCATGAATTCCTCGTCCACATGGTTGGGCGAAAGGTCGCCGGTTATGCCTGCAAACAAATAGACATCACTTTCCGAAACGGTCTTTCGGAATGTGGTGGCGACCCCAATGGCATGCGTGACAGACATGACGTTTCCTTTTGATTGGTGTTGGCAGACTGCAACTGTTGGATTAAGCCCAAAGACCTAAACTTTTGTAGAGACGCGTTCCACTCCACAATCCGTCATCCCCGCGAAGGCGGGGATCCAGCTAGCAACCACCGAGTCTGTGGCGAAGCTGGATTCCCGCCTTCGCGGGAATGACGGGGGACGGGGAGCACGTTCTAACTTGCATGACCAACGATAAGGAGTCTCTTCATGAAAATCGCTCTGGGTGCCGATAGCGCAGGCAAGCCCCTTCTCGATGTGATCGAGGCCCATCTCAAAACCCGCGCCGATCTCACAGTCACCAATATGAGCGAGAGCGGCTTCTACGCTGACCTCTCAGGCAAGGTGGCCCGTGCGGTGAAGGACGGTGAGCATGACCGCGCCATTCTCTGTTGTGGCACGGGCATTGGTGTTTGTATCGCTGCCAACAAGGTACCTGGCATTCGTGCAGCATTGACTCACGATACCTATTCCGCAGGCAAAGCCGCCACCTCCAACAACGCACAAATCATCACCATGGGTGCGCGCGTCATCGGGCCTGAACTCGCCAAGGCTATTGTCGATACGTGGCTTGCCTCGACATTCGATCCCAAAGGCTCGTCCGCCTCCAATGTAGACGCCATCAATAAGCTTGACGGATCAATGACATGAAGACTCGTGCTGCTGTTGCCTTTGAAGCTGGCAAACCACTTGAAGTGGTTGAGGTAGACCTCGAAGCACCTCGCGCGGGTGAGGTTTTGGTTGAGATCATGGCCACCGGTGTGTGCCACACGGATGAGTTCACGATTTCCGGTGCCGACCCTGAAGGCCTGTTTCCCGCCATCATGGGCCATGAGGGTGCAGGCATCGTGCGTGAAATTGGCTCCGGTGTGACCAGCCTCAAAGTCGGGGACCACGTCATTCCGCTCTACACGCCGGAATGCCGGGAGTGCGAATATTGCCTCAATCCCAAAACCAATCTGTGCCAGAAAATCCGAACCACACAGGGCA
>CAXTLE010000184.1:0-6282 GCA_964244855.1 uncultured Aestuariivirga sp.
GGCTGATGTCCCGCAAGGAGCATGGCCAATTCATTTTGCGCTATGACGACACCGATGTGGCGCGCTCGACTAGGGAATATGCCGATGGCATTGCCACTGACATGGCTTGGCTTGGCATAGTGCCCGACCGGGTGGAATGGCAATCAAAACGGTTTGGCCGCTATGATGACGTGGTGGCCAAGTTGAAGGCGGAGGGCAAACTTTACCCTTGCTATGAAACCGCTGATGAATTGGAACGTCGCCGTAAACGACAGGAAGCCCGTGGCGGATTGCGCACTTATGATCGCGCCGCTTTGAAGCTGACGGCGGAGGAACGCGCCACATTCGAGGCCGAGGGGCGCAAGCCGCATTGGCGTTTTAAACTCGATCATCGCGTCATCGAATGGAACGATCTTATTCGCGGGCCCCAGCATACGGATTTAGCAAGCCAGTCTGACCCTGTGTTGGTGCGTGAAGATGGCAGCTATCTCTACACCCTGCCCTCGGTGATCGATGACATTGATTTCGGCATCACTCACGTCATTCGCGGTGAAGACCATGTGACCAATGCCGGGGTGCAGGTCGCTATCACCGAAGCACTTGGCGGCAAGCCGCCGATTTATGCACATCATTCCCTGTTGGTGGGGGCTGATGGCAAGGGCCTGTCAAAACGCATTGGCTCGCTGTCGATTGCGTCCATGCGCGAGCAGGGCTTGGAGCCGATGGCTGTAGTGTCCCATGCCGCACTTCTGGGCACGTCTGACAATATTCATCCGTGTGCGGATATTCAGGAATTGGTGGATGGTTTTGATCTCACCAAGATTTCGCGGGCACCCGGAAGGTTTGATGAGAAAGACCTGAACCAGCTGAATGCCAAACTGTTGCATATGCTGCCGTGGGACGCAGTGAAACATCGCCTGCCAGACCAAACCGAAGCCTTCTGGCTGGCCATTCGCGGCAACATCGAAAAGTTCTCGGAAACGGAATTCTGGGATGATGTGATCCAGCAGGATTTGAAAATTGATCCGGCTGCGGAGGATATTGAATTCATCGCCACAGCCCGCGCCGCCCTGCCGCCAGAACCGTGGGACGGCACCACGTGGAAAACATGGACGGATGCTGTGAAGGCAGCAACGGACCGCAAAGGCAAGTCCCTGTTCATGCCACTGCGCATGGTTCTGACGGGAATGGACCATGGACCGGAACTGGCGGCGCTACTGCCGCTTATCGGGCGACAGAAGGTGTTAGATCGGATGGGGTTGGTGTAAACGTTTGTGTTGACAAATGGGTGTATCTGCTTTAATTTAGCTAATAGAATTTGGTGCCAAAGGCATAAGCCAAGTGAACAGTATTGTTCTGCATCTTATTCGGGGGCGTAACATCGCCAAAACAGGAAGTGTGTTGGACACGGGTGAGTAACATTCAGCGGGGGTATTCGTGCGCCCGCGGGCGGTAATTTTGAGAACTTCGAGGGTAAAGTGAATATTAATGAAGTACTCCGAATTTCGGCGTTGGCTGAAAAGACAAGGTTGTACCTTTGAGACACATGGTGGTGGCAGTGGCCATATCACTGTCTTTTACAAGGGCCGGAAATCACAACTCCCTGCACATGGTGCAGGAAAGGAGCTGAAGACGGGCTTGGTCGAAGGTATTAAGAAACAACTGGATTTAAAATGACAAGTTATCGCGTCACTCTTGAAAACGATGAAGGAACAGTACTGGTGAAGTCTCCTGACTTTCCCGAACTTATCACCTTCGGAGAAGATGAGAGTGACGCGCTTTCTTATGCCATTGGCGCATTCACTGAAGCTATTGCAGCACGCATTGCACATCATGAGCCAATTCCTGAACCATCGCACGGAAGGTCATCAGATCGGAGAGTTACTCTCCCTTCAAATGTCGCGCTTAAAGCCCAGCTCTATCAGAGCCTTTTTGAGAATGGCATGAAGAAAGCTGAGTTGGCGCGACGATTGGGTTTGCATCGGCAGGAAATTGATCGTTTGTTTGATATCAATCACGTAACAAATATCAACAAGATTGAAGCAGCTTTCGCTGTACTCGGCAAATCCTTGAGGTTTGAAGTGGAAGAAACTGTATAGTTTCGTTCATGCTCATCTCCTGCATCATTCCCACGCGCGACAGGCCTGATTACATCGCGGAGTCAGTAGCCAGTGTTTTGGCGCAGGACCACTCCAATCTTGAACTCATCATCGTGAACGATGGTGTGATTGCTGTTCCTGCGTTCGACGACCCTCGCATTCGCATTCTGAACAGTGGCCAAGCAGGTGCGGTGCCGGCGCGCAACCTTGGGGCCGCTCAGGCCAAAGGCGAGGCCATAGCCTGGCTTGATGATGACGATGTCTGGACGGACGCGCATTTTCTGACGTCTTGCGCGGATCGTTTGAATGCGGAAAGTGATTTTGTGTTTGGTGATGGAACATTGGCTTTCCCGGATGGAACCCGAAAGGCATTCGCCAAAAATGCGGACCTCGAAACCCTGCGGCGCGACAACACCATTCTGATTTCTGCGGTGTGTTATCGTCGCAGTTTGCATCAGTCACTCGGAATGTTCGACACGTCCCTGCCCTATTATTGGGACTGGGATTGGTACCTTCGTGTGGCCCATGCAGGGCATCTTATGACGCGGTTGATGACGCCTGTGGTGGACATCCGAATCCATCAAAACAACATGTCAGGAACCTCCAACGCCGAGGCCCGCGCGGCTAATTTGCAACTGCTTTGTGACAAACATGAACTGACGGACATACCGCTCAAGTCCCACGTCGACTTTGTATGACGACTTGCAACCTGTTGAAATTTAACGTTTTAATCACATCAAAAAGTGTTAACAAAGAGTTAACCGCAATTTACAAGGCTTTTTTGCGTCGCAATCAAAAACAGGGCCGAAAATAAAGGGTTTTACAGACTCGTCTGGTGATGTATTCAAGTTTCATTGACGATTCGCCGTAACCCAAGGAGAGAGCCATGGCCGAAGAAAAAGTACTGACAGTAGCCCTTTCGAAGATCGCTGCTGAACTTGCCGAAAAGCATGAAATGTCGAAGAAGGGCATGGGCGAACTGTTGGCCAACTTTGTTGAGCTGACAGTGAAGAACCTGAAGAAGGGCAACAAGGTCCGCATCACCGGCCTTGGCATTTTCCAGGTGAAGAAGCGCCCTGCCCGTTTGGGTCGCAACCCGTTGACGGGTGAGCAAATCAAGATCAAGGCATCGAAGAAGCTGGCCTTCCGCGCTGCCAAGGAAGTCAAAGAATCTATCTAAGTCTGTTTGTGACGGCTTTCGCTGTCGCAAGAGGACCACAGAGACTCCAACTCAAATTCCTCCCAAGACGTGCGTAACCAACTCCCTGCAGCGAAAGCTGCGGGGTTTTTCTTTTGTCGATGAGAAGATTTCACCGCGCTGGGTGATTGCGGTGGAAGCAGCGGGGCTGTAGTTTGGTGGTCTCAAATTCTCAACGGGAAACTTTCATGAAATCGTCTGCGCAAGTTGTTGTCATCGGTGGCGGTGTTGTTGGTTGCTCGGTTTTGTACCATCTCACCAAGGCGGGCTGGAAAGACGTTGTGCTGGTAGAGCGTGACATTCTCACCTCGGGTTCCACATGGCATGCAGCAGGCGGGTTCCACACCCTGAATGGTGATCCGAACGTTGCGAAGCTGCAGGGCTACACCATTGGGCTCTACGATGAATTGGAAAAGATCTCCGGTCAGGCTTGTGGACTGCATCGCTCTGGCGGGTTGATTTTGGCTGACACCAAAGACCGTCTGGACTGGCTTAAAATGGCGCATGCCCGTGCGCGGTATCTTGGCCTTGAAACCGAGATGCTGAGCATGGCGGAAGCCAAGAAGCTGAACCCGCTTTTGGAAGAACAGTATTTTGTAGGCGCCATGCTGGATGCAGCTGACGGCAATCTTGATCCTGAAGGCACGACACATGCCTATGCCAAATCAGCCCGCATTGGCGGGGCCGAAATCTATCAGGGTACACGGGTCATTGAAATCAATCCGCGTGCGGATGGTTCGTGGGATGTGATTTCTGACAAGGGCAATATTCATGCCCAGCACGTTGTCAACTGCGGCGGGTTGTGGGCGCGGGAAGTGGGCCGCATGGTGGGGCTGGAATTACCTGTGCTGGCCATGGAACACATGTATCTCGTCACGGATGAAATGCCGGAAGTCAAAGCTTTCAACAAGGAACACGGTCATGAACTTCCGCACATCATCGATTTCCGCTCGGAAATCTATATGCGGCAGGAGCGTGATGGTTTGGTGCTTGGCACCTATGAGCAAGACTGCCGCCCGTGGAGCCCGAAAAATACGCCTTGGGAATTTGGCCGCGAATTGTTGCAGCCGGATCTGGACCGGATCGCGCCCAATCTGGAACTGGGTTACAAGCATTTTCCAGCGCTGGCGAAGGCTGGTATCAAGCGTGTCATCAATGGGCCTTTCACGTTTACGCCCGATGGCAATCCGCTGGTGGGGCCAGTGCAGGGCTTGCGCAATTACTGGGTGGCCTGTGGTGTGATGGCGGGGTTCTCACAGGGTGGAGGAGTCGGATTGGCTCTGTCGCAGTGGATGGTGAATGGCGACCCCGGCTTTGATGTATGGGCTATGGATGTGGCGCGTTTCGGCGAGTGGGCCACACGCACCTGCACAAATGAGAAGGTGCGCGAGAATTATGCGCGGCGCTTCTCCATCAAATTCCCGAATGAAGAATTGGTCGCGGCCAGACCGCAACAAACAACAGCACTTTATGATGTGATGCGTGAACAGGGTGCCGTGATGGGCGATTCATGGGGCCTTGAAACGCCGCTGTGGTTTGCGCCGAAAGGTGTGGAGCCGAAGGATGTGTTCTCGTTCCGCCGCTCTACCGATTTCCCGCATGTGAAGGCTGAAGTCATGGGCACGCGCAATGGCGTAGGTGTCACCGAAATTGCCAATTTCGCCAAGTACCGTTTCTCAGGCTCAGGCGCTGAAGCCTTCCTGTCACGCTTGATGACCAACAAGATGCCGAAGGTTGGGCGTTTGATTTTGACCCCGATGCTGAACCCGCAAGGCAAGTTGATTGGCGACTTCACCATTGCCAAGACCCAGGATGAAGCCTTCTACATGTGGGGTTCGTCGCAAGCGCAGAAATATCACATGCGCTGGTTTGAAACTCATCAGCCTACGGATGGTTCGGTCAAGATTGAACGCTTGGACATGGGGCTTGTAGGACTGTCGATTGCCGGGCCGAAATCTCGCGATGTGTTGCAGGCATTGGTGGACGAAGACGTGTCGAATGCTGCCTTCAAGTTCATGGACCATCGCAGCATGGAAATTGCCCACTGCCCTGCCCTCATCAACCGCGTCACCTATACGGGTGATCTTGGCTACGAAATCTGGGTGACACCGGAATACCAACGCCGCCTCTATGCCGAGATCATGAAAGCGGGTGCGGCGCATGGCATTGTCAACTTCGGCATGCGGGCATTGTTGTGCATGCGGCTCGAAAAGAACTTCCCGACTTGGTACCGCGAGTTGCGTCCGATTTACGGTGGCTTTGAAGCGGGCATGGACCGGTTTATTGATCTCACCAAGAACGACTTCATTGGTCGTGAAGCCGCGATGGAAGAACAGAGCACAGGCGGCAAACTGCGTCGCGTGTCGATGATTGTTGATGCAGCAGACGCTGACGTGTTGGGCGACGAACCAATCTGGCACGGCGGCAAGGTTGTCGGCTGGGTCACGTCAGGTGGCTATGCGCACTACGTCGACAAGTCGATGGCGCAGGGCTATGTGCCGAAGGAACTGGTGGGCGAGACCGGGTTTGAGATCGAACTGATCGGCGAGATGCGGAAGGCGACGATTATTGCTGAACCGCCGTTTGATCCTGAGGGGAGGAGGATGCGGGGTTGATTGATGGCTATAACCCTTCAGCTTGCCCAACTCGACAAATCACTTTTTGACCGAGTGAGAGATGACGCTGGGATGTGGACTGAGTTGACGAATTTTCGGCTTATCCCTTTTAACCAATACTTGGACTTAAATTGGGCTGCTCGAGATATTGAGCAACTACTTCGGCTATCCAATAGGCACATGGTAGAGCAAGTAGCTTTTCAGATAGGGACCAAAGGCCTGATACCTTTGCAGGTCGATTTATCACTGCAACAAGTCGAAGGGGTAACTTTTGGTATTCTTCCAAACGATGTTTTTACAATCGCAAACGGACTGGCGAAAATTGACGTTCCTATTGTGCTCCAAGCTATCCCCGAAGATGAAGTTGAGTGGAATAGACTTTTCGGCAGCG
>CAXTLE010000185.1:0-6282 GCA_964244855.1 uncultured Aestuariivirga sp.
AAGCAGCGTTGCGGCAACTCCCAGTATTTTCAATTCTGAATTCAACGACATTTTTCCCGCCAAAACACGTACCGCAGACTAACCCACCAGAACCGTCATTCCCACGAAAGTGGGAATGACGTGACTGACGACCCATCTCACACCATTGCCCGCAATGTGGCAGCACAGGCTTAATCCCGGTTTAACCGGGTGAGTTGACGAATGGTTAATGCGGCGGCATTGCGGGAGACCGGATGTTTCCATTCTGGTGCAACATCGAGGATCGGTTGCAGGACAAAGCTCCGCTGTTCGATGCCGGGGTGCGGCAGGGCCAATGGCTTGATAGAAAAGCGGGATGGCTTGCGGAGAAGACCGTGGTAGTCCAGCAAATCCAAGTCGAGTGTGCGCGGCCCCCAGCGTTTCAGACGTTTGCGCCCTGCCCTCCGCTCTATCATATGGAGTGCGCGCATCAGGATCTCAGGCGGCAATGCGGTTTCGATGCGGGCGACCGCGTTGACGAAATTGGGTTGGTTCATAACTCCAAAAGGTGCGGTTTCGATGAGGCGCGAGACCGTCAGTATACGGATGTTATGGTGCCGCATTTCAGCCAAGGCCCGCAGCACCGTGTTGCGCGGGGAACCCCATGGACCGGAGAGATTGCTGCCCAGAGCGATGAGAATCACGATTGAAGGGCCTTCAACACTTCGGCGGCATTTTTTTCTGGATGAGGGATTGGATAGAAGTCATGGCTGATCAGCCCATTGGTTGCGATGATAGTGCGCCGGACCAGATAGTCATCAGCGCCGGCACGAAAGATTTCAAGACCGAGTGCTGATGACAGCTTGTGATCAGCGTCGGACAGAAGCGGGAAACGCAGGTTGTTTCGTGTCACAAACTCTTTTTGCCATTCATTTGTCTGAAAGCTGACGCCATAGATCTTCACGTCAAACTTTGTGAACTCGTCATAAGCGTTTGAAAATGCGAGAGCTTGCGGTGTGGAGCCATGTGCACCCGGAATGGTGTCCCAGTTTTCAGGGTCGGGGTGACCTGGTTTCCCGGTATAGGGATAGAAGAACAAGACGCTGCGGGAGTTTAAGGTTTGTGGGTATCCCTCGGTTGATGCCAAGGCGATGTTTGGAAGTCGTATGCCGATCAAGTTGGCCACTATCCCTTGTCCCTCAGCAAGCGTCCCTTCTCGCGGTTCCACTCGCGTTCTTTGGTGTTTTCGCGCTTGTCGTGCAGCTTGCGGCCTTTGGCCAAGGCGATATCGACTTTCACGCGACCTTTGGTGTTGAAGAAAATCTTCAACGGCACAATGGTCAGGCCTTCGCGCAAGACGCCAACGGACAATCGATCAATTTGCTTCCGGTGCAGTAGTAGTCGGCGTGGGCGTTTGGGTTCGTGATTGAAACGGTTGGCCTCGCGATATTCGGGGATATTTGAATTGAACAGCAACAGTTCGTTGCCCTTCATGGCTGCATAAGCCTCGCCCAGGTTGACGTGTCCCACGCGCAGGGATTTGACTTCGGAACCTTTCAGTTCGATTCCGGCCTCAAAGGTTTCCATGAGTTCATAGTCAAAGCGGGCGCGGCGATTGTCGCCTTTTACAATAATACCGCCCCCGGCAGCGGATTTTTTCGCGCCGCCACTTTTTGCTGACATCTTAGTTGATCAATCCCGCATGCTTCATGGCATGTTGAACTGCTTTCTTGGTAGCATCGGTGACTGGAACCATGGGCAGCCGCGCTTCAGACGTGCAATGGCCGAGCAAACTCACGGCGTATTTGATTGGGCCGGGGTTGGTTTCAACAAACAGGGCATTGTGCAATTGCATCAAGCGGTCTTGCAATTTGAGTGCTGCTTTGAAATCACCGCGCAGTGTTGCTTCCTGGAATTCCGCGCAAAGGCGTGGGGCCACGTTGGCTGTCACCGAAATGCAGCCTACCCCACCGTGAGCATTGAAGCCCAGGGCGGCACCATCTTCTCCACAAAGCTGAATGAACCCTTCGCCAGAGGCCAAACGCTGGAGGGACGGCCGCGTCATATCGCCTGTCGCATCTTTGGTGCCGATGATGTTTTGGCAATCCTTTGAAAGGCGCGTGAGTGTTTCAACGCTCATGGCCACAACGGTACGGCCGGGAACGTTGTAAACAAAAATCGGAATATCGACGGCTTCGGCAATGGCCTTGTAATGTTGATAAAGGCCTTCTTGCGTTGGCTTGTTATAGTAAGGAACAACGATCAGCGCAGCATCGGCACCTGCCTTTTTGGCGTGTGTCGCATATTCGATGGCTTCTGCTGTGTTGTTCGAGCCAGCACCGGCAATCACCGGAACTTTGCCCTTGGCTTCTTCCACGCAAATTTCGATCAAGCGCTTGTGTTCGGCTGGAGTCACCGTGGGGCTTTCGCCCGTGGTGCCGACGGGAACCAGCCCGTGGCTTCCCTCTTTTATCTGCCACGCCACGAATTTGCGGAAGGCAGCTTCATCAACAGCACCATCCTTCATCGGCGTTATCAAAGCAGGAAAAGATCCTTGGAATTTCACGGCATCCTCACATTCATTGGATTGGGTAAGAAGTTCTAAACCATAAAATGGCTACGGTCGCAGTTCGATACACCGTGCCTTTCAAAGTCGCGGCACCATAGTCGTTCATTTCCGGAACGGCAAGCAAGAGCGCGATTGGCCCCAAAGCCGTCGTAATCTGTCCCTAACGGGCTGCTTGAACACCGGGGTTGTGCGTTTGTCAGAGTTGGAGTGAGCATGTTTCCGGAGTTAAACCGTCGTTCGGTGTTGAAGGGTCTTTTTGCCGCATCTGTTGCGGCCATGGCACCTTTCGTAGGTATGACGGGCGAGGCTGAAGCTGCCAATCCTATGGCCATAGCCGCCATCAGAGAGGCACTACGGGGCAATTTTACTGATGCAGGAGCCTTTGCTGAACGTTCGGGTGATAGTGCTGCCATCAAGCTGGTTGAGTTGCTCTATCTCAAAGACCACGGCAAGGACGTAGGCTTTCAGCGCATCCGTGATTTTCAGGCGTCTGCGCCAAAATGGCCGCTTTCAGACACGATGAAGAAGCGGGCCGAGCAATCACTTTTGCAAAATCCGGAATCGCCCGACACTGTCGTTGCCTATTTTGAAAAATTCGAAACAATGACAGCAGAAGGCCATGCGGCACATGCGCGTGCACTCTATCAACTCGGCCGTAATGACGAAGCCAAGACCGAGCTGCGTCGCGCCTGGATGAAAACCGATATGGAAGCTGATGTGGAAAAACGCATTGCCTCCGAATTTGGCGGTCAGCTGACAGCTTCCGATCACAAGGCGAGACTGGGCCGATTGATATATGGGCAGCAGCCTGCGGCTGCGGTTCGACATGCCAAGCGTCTGGGTGCTGACCAGCAAAAGGTTGCGCAGGTTGCACAGTTGCTGTTGCGCGGTGCTGGTGGTGCCGAGGGGGCGTATTCCGGTTTATCAGCTTCGCTGAAGAATGAGCTGCCGCTGCGATATGCGATGGCGCGGCTTTACCGGAAGCAGGAAAAATTTGGAAAGGCCCGCAGCATTTTGCTGGGAGCACCCGGAACTGCAGCTGAACTTGGTGACCCGAGTGCGTGGTTTGATGAACGCCGTATCATTGCGCGTCGTTCGATTGGTCCTCACAACAAGGACAGTTGGAATGAGGCCTATCAAATTGCCAGCAAGCACGGCATCGGCTCGGGTGATGACTTGCCGGATGCGGAATTTCTCGCAGGTTGGATAGCACTTCGTTATGGTCAAAATACTGATGCAGCATTAAATCACTTCAGCAGGCTGATTGAAGTTGCGACCACCCGCACCGACAAGGCGCGTGGTGGTTATTGGCTCGGACGCACTTATCTCGCAATGGGCGACAAGGCCACAGCTGCGAAGTATTTCAAATCAGCGGCGCAACATTCGACAATCTATTATGGCCAGCTGGCGCGTGAATATGTCGGGCTAGGTGGCATTCCAGAAGAGATCGCCGGTGACGGCGCATCGGCTGGTGCACGGTCGCGGGTCGGCAATGACGAAGTCATTCGCGCCATGCAGCTTATGTTCAAAGCGTCCGGCAAAGCCAACTTGCACATGTTCCTCTATTCCATCGCCAGCCGTTTCAGGACAGTTGATGAAATGAATGCGGCTGCGGATATGGTGCATGAAATGGGTGGCACTTATCTGGCGCTGAAGCTGGCGAAGGCGGCTGGCACGTTCAAGGTCGATATCGACTCGTGGGCTTACCCTGTGCGCGGATTGCCGAATTGGGCGCAGATTGGAAAGCCGGTTGAAAAGGCCCTGGTGTTTGGTCTTTCTCGGCAGGAAAGCGAATTCAATCCGGATGCCGGCAGCAAAGTTGGTGCGCAAGGCTTGATGCAGTTGATGCCGGGCACAGCACGATTGGTGGCACGGCAATATCGTGTGCCTTATGCTCAGGACAAACTGAAGGGTGATCCGTCCTATAATGTAAAACTTGGTGCTGCGCATTTGGCAGATCTGGTTTCGAACTATAACGGTTCATACGTTCTCACACTGGTCGCTTACAACGCTGGGCCTCGCCGCGCCAAGGAATGGGTTGAGCAATTTGGTGATTTGCGTTCGGGACAGGTTGATCCCGTGGATTGGGTTGAGAATATCCCGTTCCAGGAAACCCGCCAATATGTGCAGAAGGTCTTGCAGAATGTGCATATCTATCGCTCGCGGCTTGCGCCAAAAACAGTTCGCCCAATGACAGCGGATTTGCGACGTGGCACGCCTTCCGACGTTAACGTGGCGTCTATTACTGCCCCTGAGGAAAAAGACTGCGGCAGCGCGCTGACATCTTTCCTGACCGGCTGTGACTGAGCGCGAACACTGGCACATCGCCGCTGATGGCACGCGGTTGTTTGCGCGTGAGGTGGGGCCACTTGAGAGTGATTTGACGCCCCTGCTCTGCTTGCCGGGCTTAACGCGGAACGCGCGGGACTTTGAGCCGGTATTTGAAGAGTTTGGGAAAATGCGTCGCGTCATCGCCATGGACTTTCGTGGTCGTGGCAAATCCGGCTATGCTGTTGATCCCTTGACTTATCGGCCAGATGTCGAGTTGCAGGATACGTTGGGGTTTATGGGATCTTTGAGCATTGACCGAGTCGCGCTGCTGGGAACATCGCGCGGTGGTATCGTCGGCATGCTTATGGCGGCTTTTGCCAAAGCGCGTCTTGCAGGGCTGATGCTGAATGACATTGGCTGTGAACTTCAAACTGACGGTTTGCTGCGCATCAAGGAATATGTCGCAAAGCCAGTATGCCATGAAACGTGGGAAGCCGCGGCAAAGTCCATTGAGGCTGGTGCGCGGGGCTTTGCAAATGTTACGGCCTTTCAGTGGGAGACTGTCGTCAGACGTATTTATGTCGAGACGACAGACGGTATTTGCCCCAGTCATGATCCGCGCCTGGCCAGCACGATACCAAGCGATGACGATATTCGTTCCGGCAAAGTCGGCGAACTCTGGTCGGTTTTGCCTGCCTTGCATGATGTTCCCTTTGCTTTGCTGCGTGGCGGGGGTTCAGACTTGCTGACGGTCGCAACAGTTGAGCGAATGCAGCTTGAAGCGCCTGGGCTTGATGCAACCACCATCGCCAATCGCGGCCACGTTCCGTTTTTGGATGAACCGGAGAGTGTTGCGGCGATTCAGGCGTGGCTCGCCAAAGTGGACACTTAAGCCTCTTGCCTTCCCTTGCAGGGATTGGCAATTAGGCGTGATGAACAGCATGCGCACGGCCAAATTTGGAATCGGACAGATCGTTAAACACCGCTTGTTTGAATTCCGCGGCGTAATTTTTGACGTCGATCCGGAATTCAACAATACGGACGAATGGTACAACGCCATTCCCGCTGAAGCCCGCCCGCGCAAGGACCAGCCGTTTTATCACCTGCTCGCCGAAAATGAGGAAACGGAATATACGGCCTATGTTTCGGAGCAGAACCTGCTCAGAGATGACCCCGCTTCGCCCATTCGGCACCCGCAGGTGAATGAATATTTCCGGGGATACGACCAGAAACAGGGGCGTTATGTGCCACTGGGCGGAAGAACGCATTAAGGCTGGAGGGACCGTTTGCCCTGCCTTGCAAACTGTCCCTGATTTGATCGGGCAGGAAGTTCAGGGACAGCTTGCGATAGAGCAAGCAGTCCCTTTTTTTGATCAGCCTTGTAGTTTCTTCTTGACATTCAATCCTATTTGTTCTATATGTGTTCTTGTGACGGGTCAGGCCCTGTCGCCTGCTGATTGACATCGTGAACCAGCCTTGGAGAG
>CAXTLE010000186.1:0-6175 GCA_964244855.1 uncultured Aestuariivirga sp.
CTCGCCATCCGCACCAATCTCTCCATGGCTGCCCATGACCGTATCAGTTCCTGGGGCGCATTCATCAGTATACGGAAAGAAAAGGCGTTGGTCGAGGACTACCGGAAAGCCCTCAACATCCGCATGGCCTCGGGCGATCAACTCGTTGGCAATCTCTCCGGCGGTAATCAGCAGAAGGTGGTGCTCGCCCGGTGGCTCGCACTTCGTCCCCGCGTGCTGATCGTCGATGAACCCACACGCGGCATTGATGTGGGTGCAAAAGTCGAAGTGCACAACCTGCTCATCGACATGGCCAAGAACGGCATTGCTATTATCGTCATATCATCGGAATTACCGGAAGTTTTGGCACTGGCAGACCGCATCGTCACCATGCGTGAGGGACGCGTCACCGGTGAAGTGCCGGGCCGTGGTGCAACACAAGAACAGCTCATGACTTTGATGACACTGAGCACCGCGAAGGCAGCATAGGGGACAACGCGACATGGCCACCACAAGCAGCGATCAATCCTTCGATGCCTTCGGCTTCATTGCCCGCTTTGCGCCGTTAATTTTCCTGCTCATTCTCATGGCGGTCTTCGCCATTCTGGAACCTCGCTTCCTTTCGTCCATCAACCTGTTCAACGTTATGCGGCAAGTCTCGATCACTGGCCTCCTCGCCATCGGCATGACCTTTGTGATTTTGACAGCAGGCATTGATCTATCCATCGGCTCGCTCTTGGCCTTCGCCGGATTGGTCGCTGCCGCGGTCGCCAAGGGCGGCATGCAAGACCGTTTCACTGTGGGTAATGACGCAGTAGGCTACGGCTGGCAACTCGCCGCCCTCGCCGCCATCGCATTGGGCATTGCTGGCGGATTTCTGCAAGGCCTCGCCATTACCAAACTGAAAGTCCCACCTTTCGTGGTCACTTTGGGTGGCATGTCGGTGTTTCGTGGTGCAGCCTTGTTGTTTGCGGCAGGCGGACCCATCAGCGGTTTCGACAAGGCCTTCAGTTGGTGGGGACAGGGAAAAATCGGCCCTGTGCCAGTGCCCGTCATCATCTTTCTGGTCTGTGCCATCATCGCCCACATCGTGCTGCGCTATATGCGTTTTGGCCGCAGAGTCTACGCCGTAGGTGGCAACCCTGAAGCTGCGCGATTATCCGGCCTCAATGTCAACGGAATTATTTGCTCCGTCTACGTCATCATGGGGTTCTTCGCAGGCTTAGGCGCTTTCGTGCTGGCCGCACGGCTAAACTCTGCCGAAGCCGTTGCAGGCACGGGCTATGAACTCACGGTGATCGCGTCAGTGGTCATCGGCGGCACAAGCCTGTTCGGCGGCGTTGGCAGCATATTCGGCACAGTCATCGGCACCATATTGATCGGCGTGTTGCTGAACGGCTTGGTGCTGATGAATGTCTCAAGCTACATCCAACAAATCATCATCGGTGTAATTATTGTGCTGGCCGTGGCGTTTGATACCTTCGCGAAGTCCCGCCGCCGCAAGGCCTAACTCTTCACCTCTCCCGCTTGCGGGAGAGGACGCTTTGCGCAGCAAAGCAGGTGAGGGAAGTCAAATCCTTCACCTCACCTCAAACATCACCACCACTGGCAAGTGATCCGATCCCAAGGCAGGCCCTACAGCGATATCACCCACAACAAAGCCATCCGGCATCATCACATGATCAATCGGCATAAACGCAATCGGCCCGATGGGCCTTGGCCCCATGCGCAACGTAAACCGCAGTCCAGGCACCACACGCGTATCTGACGCCGTCGCCACCTTGCTCACTGCTTCACTCCATGCCGCTGCATTGAAGTCTCCTGTCAAGACAACAGGTCTTGGAATCGCATTCAAACTCTCCTGCATCCACTCAATCTGCTTGGCCTGTTTGAACGGCCAAGGCCAGTGCAAATGCACCGATGCAAAGCTGATCTGCGTTCCATTCACATCAGCCCGCATCCAGACCAACCCCTGCTTTTCAACACAGCCTTGATTAACCAACGGAAATTTCGAGCGCACAGCAACACCACCCACAGGCGCAAATTTGCAAAATGCCCCGTAAGGCATGGTCTCTACCAAGCCATCATAAATCGCGAGCGTCTTCGAAGACACTTCTTGCAGCATGACAAAGTCTGGTTGCTCACTCTTGATCCACGCCAACGATCGATCAGGAACCGGGTTGGAGAACAGCGTGTTGAATTGTATCAGCTTCATGGGATGAGAAAGCTGAGTATGTGGGGACAGAAACGGCCAAGCGGGATAGACGCTCAATGCCGCAATAGCGGCACAGAAGGCCGTTGCAACTGCCAACTTGCGCGATTTCAGAAAAGCAAAACCAACGCTGAGAATGAACAATGCCGCGAACATATGCGCTCTGAAATGCGACAGGGAGTCTGAGAGTGGAAACCATGCGCTGAACAAACTGGCGAGCATTGCAACTGTCAAAGGCAGGGCAACCAGACTCAGGGCAATATATAGAATGCGCTTCATTGTTGATCAGTCAGCTTTCCATGGGGCAAAAAACAGGGTTTGAGAGTTTAGAAGTTTTAGCGCTCATTAAAGGCTTGCGATTCGTGCTGCCCTTTCGGGCAGAACCACAGACAGGGTATCCAATACTTTATGGTTCAATCCACCGTCACGCATTGTCTTGATCTCATCTGACAGCCGATCAGGAAGCTTCTGTGCCATGTCTCGCAATCGAACAATCAACGCATCGCCGTCGACTCGAACTCTTTCAGCCAGTTTCCACCAGTCTGAAAGTCCGATGTAACGCAGCCGATATTCGTCACCGATCTTCATGGCGAGTTTGGCTCTACGTGGATCAATATCAGGATAAGCCAATATGCTTGCAATGTCATAGAGCGGAGCCAATCGGACCATGCCTCCACCTCCTATCAATAGAGAATAATTCTTTGCGTGAGCGTCAGTGCCGCCAATCATCCAATTGAAAATGAGTGCGTCAAGAAACGATAAAAGATCCGTTTCGCTTGCCCTTTTGACAGTATATTTTTTCCGACTTCTACTGTCTGTTACGCTCATGCGGATCAAGTCGATGATTGCATCGGGTGCTGGTCCACCATCATTTTGATATTTTAGCGAAGGGTGCACTCGCAAAGCCTGGCAGAAGTCCTCCTGGTGCACGCGGTAGACAGGGACAGTCTTTGCGAGTTCAAGCAATGATCGGGCCCGTATTGCTTCGTCCATATCAAGCGCATCCATCACCGCTGCATCCCGCTCGGGTGAATTTGGCAGTATGGCGGCTTTCAGTGCATTCATTGCATCTTCAGCAGCCATTTTCTCCACTTCTTTTTCGATGACCACGCGATCATATCGCTCCACCACAATCGTCGTCACATCCTCAAACTTACTTACTTCCGAATGTGCCGTCGGCAATCCCAAAGCCTGTGCAAGCCGCAAGCACAAATGCTCATTTTCCGCGTGACCATCAAAACCTGTCGTAGGCGGTTTAAGAATATGTGTGGTCGGCGTGCGACCTGAGGGAACCCCCCAGCGTTGTCCGTCAAATAACAGGGCGGTTTTCGGTTGAGCGCCAGCCAAACTGAATTGACCCGTATCACGCGGTGATCGTGATGCGCTAGCATCGGCTTGCAGTGCCCGCAGTCGGTTCGCAACTTCCACTTCTGTCAGCCATTCTGTTTCAGCAGGCGTGGTGTTTGCAAGTTCATCGCGGCGTTGTTGCGTGACAAACTGTACAGCTCCCGCACAGTCTTCGCCGACATGACTGATCAGCGCGAAAGCGTTGCGCGGCGACACTTGAAACTTTTGTGCCCAACGGTTCAAGACCAGTTCATTGTCCGGCAATAGCCCCCATAAAAACGGATGAATCGCAGAATGTGGATGTTCCGCAGCTGCCAATGGCATTGACAATGACAGAGGATAGGCTCCCGGGGCTTCGCGCCATGCGTTTTCGTAAGTGAACGTGAGCTTACCATTTCTCTGCGCGACGCGTCCAACTTCACGTCCTTCCAATAGTACCAGAAGCTCGTTCATGGCTGAACCTTGCGCCGGGCATTCTCAACAATGGCATTGATGTCGGGGCTTACGACAGGTGGATATTCAGATTGTTTGCTGGTCTCATCTGTGATTGCCTTAATATCCACTCCAACCGCCGCCAAAGCCCGAAGCACCAATCCCATGCTCGCCCCCGGTTTCCCGCGCTCTACCTGGTTGACCCAGAGCCTGCCCACACCGATACGCTCTGCCAACTCAGCTTGGTCGAGTCCAAGGGAACGGCGGCGGTCTTTGATAAGCGCTCCCACGTCAGTGGGTGTTCTGAGGGTGATTTGGACCATGTATGTGATTGCATCCTTTTTGCAATGCATGTTATAGCATGCTTATCGTAAAGCATGCAATAGAATACATTCATCCCACACCCACCCGCACCACTGTAAACGCTGCGACTGCCAGAAACACCGCGCCCGCACCTCTTCCAATCCACGTTGTTACTCCCGGATAGCCCGTCAGTGCGTCCCGCGATTTCGCGGCCGCCATTGCCAGCCCGCCATAGACCAGACCCTGCGTCACTATCGTCATCACTCCCAGCACTAATGCCTGGCCCAGCATGTTCCCGAACTTCGCCAACATGAATTGCGGGTAGACGGCAAGTGTGAACATGTATGCTTTGGGGTTGAGGACGCATGTCACAAACCCTTGCGCAAAGGCCTGTCGCATAGAGGTTGAGCCATTGCTGCCCAGGCTTGAGACCGTGATCGAACTCCGCAACAACGTCCAGCCGATCCATGCCATGTAGGTGGCTCCTGCCAGCAGGACTGTGGTGAAAACGTAAGTGGGTAGTGTGCTCAACACGCCCACGCAGATAGCGGCGAATATCGTGTGGAACACACCGCCCAGCATGACGCCAGCCGTAGCCGATAATCCGCGTGCGCGGCCGCCAGTCAAGGCGTTGGCGATGACGAAAAACATGTCCATGCCCGGGACGATGATGATGCCGAACAGGAGCAGCGAAAAGATCCAGAGATTGTGCGTGTAAGTCATGAGGGTTCCAAAATAGAACAGCCCGCTGACAGGACGTGTCAGCAGGCTGGATACATGTGTGGAGTATCAAACTATCTAGCAGACCGGCTGCGCGGTGTCAAGCGTTATTTTCATATTACAGGAAATTGTAAGGATCGACATCAATTCCCAGCGTGAGGGAACCTTTTGTTTTGACCTGTGAAAGCCAGAGTTTGAGAAAGGCCTGAATGTCTTTTTCACGCGATGCTTTCACCAGAAAACGCCAGCGGTGCCGGCCACGGATTACTGAGATCGGAGCTTGCGCTGGGCCCAGCACCGTCACATCATCCGTAGGCGGAATAATCTGAGCGAGATTGCGGCAGAATCGTTCCACCTCCGCAGCCTCATTGCCCGAAACAATAATTGCAGCCAGCCGACCATAGGGCGGCAGGGCCGCGCCCTCCCGAATGAGTTTCTCTTGGGCGAAATAAGCCTCACGATCCCCCTTTGTCAGGGCCCGCATCAGCGGATGTTCAGGCGCATAAGTCTGCACCAAAGCATGGCCCGGCTTCACTCCGCGACCAGCCCGACCCGCCACTTGCGCCAGCAGCGCCCAAGTGCGTTCACCCGCCCGAGGGTCCGAGGATTCCAATGCCAAATCAGCATCGACGACGCCCACAAACGTCAGGTGCGGAAAGTGATGACCCTTGGCCACCAATTGGGTTCCGATGACGAGATTATGTGTACCGTCCTCTACTTCGCGGATGACATCACGCAGCATTTGCCCCCGCGCCAAATCTGAGGAAAGAATGGTCATTCGGGCTTCTGGAAACAGCTTGACCGCCTCTTCGGCCAAACGCTCTACGCCGGGTCCCACAGGTACCATTTTATCCTCTACCCCGCATTTGGGGCAGGCCTTTGGCATGGGTTCGTGATGGCCGCAGTGGTGGCACATCAGGATGCGACGGAAGCGGTGTTCGACCATGGAGGCCGAACAATCGGGGCAATCCAGACGGTGGCCACAGGCGCGGCACAGGGTGAGCGGTGCATAGCCCCGGCGGTTCAAAAACAGCAGGGCCTGATCGCCCGCTTCCAACGCTTTCCGCACCTCGTCAATCATGGGTTTCGACAGCCAGGTTCCGGCGGCCATGTCTTCAGTCCGCATATCGATGAGCTTGATTTCAGGCAATTCCGGGCGGCCATGACGGTCCTGCAATTTCA
>CAXTLE010000187.1:0-6122 GCA_964244855.1 uncultured Aestuariivirga sp.
GCATGGATCAGCGGGCAAACTACACTCTTGCTCGACCCTGATGATCCGTACCCGGACGGTTATAAGGTCAGCGACACTTGGCCGAACAGCTTCAAAAACTGAGCGATGTGTTCCTCAGGTGTGGCGAACGACAACACAAAGCGGCAGTGCACTTCATCAGCAACCAAACCCTCCATCGGCCATTCATAAAAATGCGCACCCGCAGCGGTTACCGCATCAAACGTCGCGCGTGGCATGATGGCGAAGACTTCATTGGCTTCCACGGGATTGCTCAAGCGAACCCGGTTTGAATTCTGCAAACCCTTGGCCAGCGTAAGCGCCAAAGCATTGGCGCGCTTGGCATTCGGCAACCACACATCATCACGCAGATAAGCCAGCATTTGCGACGACAGGAACCGCCCCTTCGAAACAAGTTGCCCGGCCCGCTTCCGGCGATAGAGGAAGTCTGCTGCCAGCTGTTCATTGAAGAACACCACCGACTCCAAAATCATGCCGCCATTCTTTGTGCCACCAAATGACAGCACGTCAACGCCAGCCTTCCACGTTAATTCGGCAGGTGTGCAACCGAGTGATACCAGTGCATTGGCAAAGCGTGCGCCATCCATGTGCAGTTTCATGCCGTGAGGTTTGACAACATCGGCCAAGGCTTTGACTTCAGAAGGCGTATAGGTCGTGCCAAGTTCTGTGGCATTGGTGATCGAAAGTGCAGAGAGTTTCGCACCATGTTCACCGTGCATGAATTGCGCCATGCGCGCATTGATGATCGCGGGGGTAAGCTTGTTGCCCTCCCCCGCCATAGTGACCAGCTTTGCACCACCCGTAAACAATTCCGGTGCATTGCATTCGTCTGTATTGATGTGACTGCCCTCATGACACAGCACACCGCCAAAGGGTGGACACATTGCCGAAAGGGCCAATGAATTGGCACCCGTGCCATTGACCACAAGAAAGACTTTCACATCACGTTCGAAGATCATCGACAGACGATCTTCCACCGCTTGCGAGCCATCATCATGGCAGTAAGACACATCGGTCAGCCGCGTATTGGCATCCACCATGGCTTGCATGATGCGCGGGTCAACACCGTAGACATTGTCAGAAGCAAAATTCACGCGTTCGTTTCTCCCCGTTCAAAATACAACACACCTAAACCACAGGTGACGATCATGCTGATGCCAATAAGGGCCAATGTGTTTGGAAATTCTTTAAAGAAAATCGCGCCGAAAGTCACGGCGATGAGCGTGAATGAATAGTAGAATGGTGCAACAACACGGGCGGAGGCATGTCGAAAAGCCATGTAGACGAAAAAATGTCCAAGCATGACGAAAAAGCCAGCGCCAATGGAATAGAGCCACGCGTTAGTACTCACTGGCTGCCAACCCTCGAAGAGTTGATTGTTGATCAGAGACGCTATCAATACTGCAACCACAACATTGAAGGTCACAACGAGCCCGGGAACGTTTTGCGGTGCCTTTCGCGTGAGCAGATCACGCGCGGCAGAGGCTATGGCTGTCACAAAACCCAATAAGGCAAAAGGGGAAGCGCCTTCTCTGCCCGGTTGCGCCACGAACAATGCGCCCGCCAAACCCAAGGCAATGAGCATCCACCGCCAAATCCCAACCTTCTCACCCCATATCACACTCGCCCCCGCCAATACGAGAAGTGGTGCCACCTGATAGATCGCCGTCACCACTCCCAAGGGTACATTCGCCAATGCGAGAATGAATGCTGTCACCGCCACCACTTCAGCGAGAGAGCGCAGTACGGTCCAACGGTTCAGGGCTTTTGGCAAATCCTTGAGCTGACCAATCACCGTCAACAAACCAAGGCACCACACGGTCGCTGAAATGCCACGCAACACCAGCGACTGCATTGGCGGCACATCGACCAGCATCAATTTCAGAAAACTGTCACAACTGACAAAAGTCAGGCCAGCCAGCACCATGTAAATGATGCCGCGAAGATTGGTCGAAGACTGCATGAAAACCGCCAGAGGTAAGAACTGACAGCTTCATAGCGATGGCCAGGCCCTTTGGCCATACTCCGGGCCCATTTCATTCCGCTGGCCAAGGTTGAGCCTGCGGTGGAGATCGTTCAACTTCGGACTTCGGGCGCACCAACAGCAAACCCAGCATGATGAAACCAACTGCCACAAACATGCCCCATGGCATTTTTTCACCCAAGACCACAACACCCCAGGCGATGCCGCAAACAGCATTGACGTAACAGAGTTGACCCGCAAACACAGAACCCGCTGTTTTGATCAGGACGAAGAACGCGAGGTTTGCCAACACCGTCGAAAACATCATGACCAGAGCCAGAATCTCGCCGCGCCCTGGAGGAAATTGCAGCGGCATGAAGTCGTTGTTGAAAGCGGTAAGCACGAGCAGAAACGGCAGGGAACAGCCCATGACCAAAGCCACCGCAAACAGCGGATCAACCGATGCGGGTCGCCGTGCGGCAATGAAAATGCTTTCAGCAGCATAGGACAAGGGAATCATCAGGCCCACGAACATGATCAGGGGTGGCATTGCGCTTTCGCCCTGATGTGCCGTGAAAAGCAGAACCACAACTCCAAACAACCCAACCAGCAAACCACCGCAGCGCATGATATCAGGTTTTTCGAGCCTCAACAGCGCCGCCGCCGCAAAGATGACCAAGCCCTCCAGCACCGTGAAGATTGAAACCAGGGCCGCATCCAGCCGCGCCGACAGCCAATAGATCAGGACCTGGTTCAACACTGAATACAAAACAGCCCAGCAGAAGAAGAAATGCCATTCGCCACGCGTCGGCCAACGCAACACTTTTCGAAACATGCAGAGCAAGCCACACACAACAGCACCCATGGAATTGACCATAAGCGACAGGCCAATCGGATGCGCATCAACACCGGCCGCCAATTTCGATAGCATGGGTGAGGCCCCCCATAGTGTTCCACAAAAGAGGAGCAAGAACACAGCCAAGAGAGTCTGCCTGTCCGTTTTGATTGTTTTTGCAACGATCCGCATAATCACTATGCCTGCTTCTTGCGAAGGGATTGTGCCGTGACGGGGCGCGTTTTGATTTCCGAGCGACTGACTATTTTTGGCTTGAAATCTTCCTGTGTTTTAATGGCACCCATTTCAGTCGACACAGTTTGCGCAATGCCGTGTGCAACAACAACATTCACAAATTCACCGCTGACCGGGTCAAATGACATCCGGAACATTTGGCCACGGAATTCGCTGAAGCCTTTCATGGGCACGCACTTTCGATTGTGAACGAAAAACACTTGCAGCATGCGCTGGCAGTTTATCGTTGCAGTGGGCCCCCACTGTTGTCTGTGCTATCGCACTCGTTTGTGACGGTCGTCATCCAAATGGATGACGACGGAAAATTATTTGATCGGTGGCAACATGGCGTTGATACAGCCCGCCATTGCAATTTGGTCGGGAGCATCAATTTTCGCAAAGCAATGCTTCAAATGTGTGCGTACCGTGTTGACCTTGATACCCAAGGCTGTGGAAATCAGTTGCGGATTTTGACCTTTGGCAATCATCAACGCCACCCGTGCTTCAGACAATGTGAGACCAAACATGCTGCGCAGCATTTCGGACGCCGCGGGATGGTGCTCACCGCGCCGAGCTACAAATATTGCGCAGTTACCAGCTCCCAGGTCACTGTGCATATTTTTGCCATTTAACGGCAACACATAAGCGGCCGCGCGGTCACCCTCATCACCCATGAGCGGCACACCGATTCCAGCGGCACCAAGCGCGCCGATTCCATTCAGTGCCGCGTCCACGGCATCATCAAGTGCTGATGCGTGACAGTTTAAACGACGCCCATGCAACACACCGCCGACAATTTGCAATTTATCGCCTTCCGATAGAAGTCCATCACCCGCCGCATTTGTAAAAACCAAACGTCGACCCGGTCCAACAACAAAAGCCGCGACTGAAAGTGTGTCAAGCACCTGACGGTAAAGCCCGGTGGCCAAGTTGCCCTGCTCTGTCAAATCATTGATACTGATTGCACGCCTGATATGGGGCGAGAGCTGTTCGGCGAGCCGACAGTTGTCGTTGCTGACGGGCGCTCGCTTGGCCGATGTTGGCATGGTGAGAATACCATTGATGTGGTCTTGCTTCAAATAATTCAAACTGAGACAGTCCCGCAAATTCTGTGGCTTCACCCATTCCCGGTAAAACTCGGTCTGCTGAAATTCTTCCTCCGGTATTTGCTTGAGCTGCGTCCACGACACATCAAGCGGAAGCTCAAACAGCAACTTCCCACATGGAATTTTCTCCATCATGGCGTCATGCTGGTCAAGCCAGTCTTCATCCCACGGACTGTTATACCTGACGGCCTTGACAGAACTCCCTGCGGCAAGCGACGCGAAGTCAGCAAAACGTATGCCAACATAGGCCGCATCGACAGCGTCGCGAATATGGCTCAAAGCGTCAGGCCACAAGGCCGTATTGGCTGCGCAATCATAAATCGAACCGACGAGTGTTTCGTAGCTGGGTTTCATCCCCCAAATGAAGCAGATGTTTCAGAGCAATGATGTGAAGTCGGTCACACTTCTTTCACCGGCGGCATCAAGCCATTCACCAGGCCGCTGAGCGCTGTTTGATCAGACGACCCTGTCTTGGCATAGGCATGCTGCAAATGTGTGCGAACCGTATTGACCGAAATGCCAAGCGACTCTGCAATGACCTGTGGTCGATCACCCTTTGCAATGAGTGTGGCGATGCGCGCTTCCGACACCGTGAGATCAAACAGGGTGCGCAAGATTTCAATGGCCATCGGTTGTTGTTCGCCGCGTTGTGAAATGAACACGGCACAATGGCCCTTGCCCATGTCGCCACGCAAATCCTTTCCGGCGATGGGGAGAACATAGGCGGCGGCTCGATCACCATCTTGGCCAATCAGCGGAACGCCGATCCCGGAAATACCGATGGCAACATCTCCCTTCGAAGCGCGGTCAATGGCGTCATCAAGTGCCGACACATCGCCGGCCACGCGCCGTGCTTGCAGCACGCCATTGGATTGGTGCAAACAGTTTCCGTTGGACAACATCGCGTCGCCCGCAGCATTTGCAAAAGCCACGCGCCTGCCTAGGCCAACCACGAAAACGGCGACAGACAATTGATCGAGAACCTGACGGTACAAGGTTTGCGCCAACTTGCCCTTGTCTGCCATGTCGTTGATGATCATCGCGCGTCGAACATGCGGTGTGAGACGCTCAGTCAGCCGGGCTTCCGCTTCACCATATGGTTCCCGCATCACAGAACACGGAATCGATAAGATGCCAGCCATTGTTCCACGGCGAAGATATTGGGTATTTATGGTATCGTGCAGCCCTTGTGGTTGAACCCAAAGCTTGAAGAATTCTGTCTCTTCGAAACCATGTGTCGAACTGAGCTGTGTCCAAGCCTCGTCAACAGCAGCAACATTTAAACCGCCACCATCAGGTATTTTGCCAAGGATTGTATAGGACTCGAGTTTGATGAGCCATTCCTCGTCCCACGCGCTGTTCCTGCGTACAACAAACGGCTTCTTGCCAAAAGCAATTTCAGACGTATCAATAAACCCAACCAGAGCATAGGCTCCGCCAACTGCATCACGCACATCACCCAAAGTCTCGGGCCAAAGCTCCGGATTTGCGGCGCAGTCGTAAATCGACCCAACCAGCTTGTCGTAGTCAAACATTTCATTCCCCAATGAAAAATCGCCCCGCAGCTATACTTAGCAAGAAAATTCCGATCCGCCTCATTCAAATCAATGAGCTGTCATTGATTTGGATGAGGAAAAAGTACTGATCGACGGACTCGTCCCTCACCTGTCTCGCTCCGCTCCCATGAAGAATGGGAGAGGTGAAGAGCAGGCGTGTTTCTACTTCACCTCTCCCGTTTACGAGAGGACGCGAAGCGCAGCGGAGCAGGTGAGGGAGTTCGGGCGGCCCGTGGAGAGAAATCCTTCGAGGCCCGCGAAGACGCGTGCACCTCAGGATGAGGGGAGGGAAAGTTCCCGTCCTGACTCCAAGCCAGCTAGCGGTAGATGACAGAATGTAGTGGATTCGGCTTGAAGCCCAACCTTGAAACGCAGCGATTTTGGCCGGAATTTCACCAAACCGTTTGTTT
>CAXTLE010000188.1:0-6119 GCA_964244855.1 uncultured Aestuariivirga sp.
GCTCGACCAGAACCTGACCACAGGCACAGCCTTCACTTTTACCTTGCCGACCGATGCGTTTACTGATCCAGACGGTCAGGCTCTGCAATATGCAGCAAAGCTCACCAGCGGTGCAGCATTGCCAACCTGGATGAGCTTCAATGGCACGGCTCTCACGGGAACAGCACCGGCCTCAGGCACATGGGCGGTCCGCATTCTCGCCAGCGATGGAACATTGCAGGTCTCCGATGACTTCAACCTTACCTTCTCTGGCGGTAATTCAGCGCCGATTGCCGTGCGCGACACGGGCTTCACCACACGCAGTGGCGTGCCAGTTGAGATATTGGCCTCGCAATTGCTGGCCAATGACAGCGACGTTGATCACGATGCACTGACCGTGGTGCAAGTGCGCGATGCAGCACACGGCACCGTCGCATTGGTCAATGGCATTGTGACTTATGCCTCTGCCGATGGCTTCATCGGCACTGATACGTTCATTTACAAAGCAAGCGATGGTGTACGCACAGCTGAGGCTTTGGTCGCCGTGGTTGTTGCAGTTCCACCAACGCTGTCGCTGACTGCGGGCGCGGACGGCAGCATTCTCTTTGGCGGCACTGGCCACGATTATTTAAATGGTGGCAATGGCGCAGATGTGCTGTTCGGCGGTGCTGGCAATGACGTACTCTATGGCGGCACCGGGAATGACCAGTTGAATGGTGATGCCGGCAATGACGCTCTCTACGGTGGGGCAGGTGCCGACAGCCTGTTCGGCGGGGCAGGGGCTGACCGCTTGCACGGTGGCGCTGGCAATGACCAGATGACAGGTGGTGCAGGAGCCGACACCTTCCTGTTCCGGCAGGGCGATGGCTCAGACACAATCGTTGACTTCACGCAAGGCCAAGGCGATCGCATGATCATCGACATGCATGGCATTGGCAGTTTTGATGACTTGCTGGCTATCGGTCAGCAACAGGCAGGCGGTGTACTCTTCGCTTTTGCGAGTGGGGATGAATTATTCCTGGCGGGAACCGTGCTTGCGGCACTGGACCGCAACGCCTTTACGTTCTACTAGATCCCGTGGGTTTGGGGGGCGTGCGTTGAAGAGTACGACGGTACAAGAACAGCCATTGCGGGCTGGTTACAAGGCTGCTCGCTTTGGCTTTGTAGCGGCCATGCTGCTGAGCCTTGCCATCAATCTGCTGATGCTCACCAGCCCTCTTTTCATGTTGCAGGTCTATGACCGCGTATTGGCCAGCCGCTCGGTGCCCACATTGCTGGCACTACTGGTGCTGATCATCGTGCTTTACACTGGCATGGCGATTTTTGAATTCTTGCGCACCCGCGTGCTGTCCCGCATCGCCCACAGCGTGGATGCGAAGGTGGCGCCGGAGCTGTTTCAATACTGGTTGCAAAAATCCGCAGGCGGCATATCGCCGGGATACCGTCCTCTAACAGATCTCAGTGCGCTGCGCAGCTTTCTGTCGAGCCCCTATCTCACTGCCTTTTTCGATCTGCCTTGGAGTCCGCTTTATCTTTTCGTGGTCTTCATCCTGCATCCCTATCTTGGCTACCTTTCAATTGCCGGAGCCGTGGTCGTAGCGGTACTGGCCTTGTTGAACGAATGGGCCACGGGGCGTACAATGGGTGAAGCCTCGCAACTTGAAATTGCCGAGAACCGTTTTAGCGATGAAGCCCAACGCAATGCGGACTCGGTATTGTCCATGGGCATGAGCCTTAATGCGGCCAAAGCCTGGATGAAACAGCGAGTGGAATCCCTTGCCAAGGCTCAAGCTGCCGGTGAACGGGCCGAGATTTTTGCTGCGTCATCCAAAGTGTTCCGCATGTTCCTGCAATCGGGCATGCTGGCCTTGGCGGCCTATCTGGTGATCCAGCACCAATTGTCACCGGGATCAATCATTGCCTCGTCGATTTTGTCCGGAAAGGCTTTGGGGCCGATAGATCAATTGATCGGTGGCTGGAAACAGATCCGCCGAGCCCGCCTCGCCAACAAGCGACTGAACGATTATCTGGCGCAGCCCCTGCCGATGAATTTGGAGCCACCTGTGGCTTTGCCCACTCCTCAGGGCCAACTCAGCCTCACGCAAGTTTCGAAATATGCACCCAACGCCCGCGTCTCCGGCGAAACCCGGATGATCCTGCAAGGTATGACCTTCGCCTTGCAACCCGGCGACGGTTTGGGAGTCATCGGCCCGTCAGCGTCAGGTAAAACCTCTCTGGCACGATTGCTGGTGGGGTTGTGGATGCCAGACCAAGGCCACGTGCGCATTGACGGTGCTACTTTCCAACAATGGGGCCGCGAGCACATTGGCCCGCATGTGGGTTACTTGCCGCAGAGTTTCGAATTCATGCCGGGCTCCATTGCGCAAAACATCTCGCGCTTTGAACCCGACGTTAGAGATGAAGACGTCGTGGCGGCAGCCCAGCTCGCCGGTGTACATCAGATGATCCTCAGCTTCCCGCAAGGCTATGCCACTATAGTCGACAGTGCTGTAAGCCCTCTCACAGGCGGCCAGCGACAGCGTATTGCCTTGGCCCGTGCTATCTACCGATTGCCACGATTGGTCGTTCTCGATGAGCCCAATTCCAATCTGGATGTGGAAGGTGACGAAGCCTTGTCGCAGGCTATCACAGCATTGCGTTCACAGGGCTCAGTCGTGATCGTCATGGCCCATCGCCCCAGTGCGATTTCCGCCGTCGACAAAATCCTGATGTTGAAAGATGGTCGCATGACTGACTTTGGCTTGAAGCAAGACGTGATCAACCGTGTGGCGCAAGCCGCGCAAGCGGCCCAGTCAACAAAGCCCGGCCCGGCACCTCTTCTGCAACGGGTTCCCGCCGGATGAGCAAGCCCCTTGCCATGCGCCTCAATTTCCACAGGCCCGCCATCATAGGATTGAGTTTGGTTCTGCTTCTGATTGGCGCGGGCCTCATTTGGGCCACGCTGGCCAAAGTGTCGGGCGCTGTTATTTCGAGTGGTACCATTGGCGTATCAGGCAAGCCCAAAACCATCCAGCATCTCGACGGTGGTATTGTTGAGCGCATTAATGTGGAACAGGGCCAGCGCGTCAAAAAGGGCGAGGAACTGGTCGTGGTCGACGACAAGACTGTACTTGCCAATTTGACAATCTACCGCGGTCGCTTGCGCGATTTGCTCGTGCGCAAGCAGAGGCTGATTGCGGAGCTGGACGATAAAACTGAAATCCCCACTCCTTCGGATGCGTTGCGCAAGCGCTATGACCTTGGCAGCTGGGATGCTGCGATTGCACAACAGCTTTCCATGTTGAATGCCCGTCGTTCATCGAGGCGGGGTGAAGTTGCCCAATTGAATGAACGAATTGCCCAATTCAACGAGCAAATTGATGGCGTCAAAAGTTTGCAGCAGTCAAAAAGAACCCAGCTGACCGTGTTTGGCAAAGAACGCAAATCCGTCGAGTCGCTTGTCAAACAGTCTTTCGCAGCAAAAAACCAGTTGTTGGTATATGACCGGAATTTTGCAGACCTCAATGGACAGATTGCGGAACAGCAATCGGAAATTGGACGTCTGCGCAATTCGATTTCCGAAGTCGAAATTTCAAAATCCCAGGTGGAACGAAGTTTCCATGAGAAAGTGATTGCGGAACTCGACGAAATTGACGCCAAGGTAGACGAGTTGATCCAGCAAGTTGACGCGACAGAACAACAGTTGGACCGCACCATCATCCGCTCTCCCGTGGATGGCATGGTGCATGAATTGGCACTTTACACCATTGGTGGTGTGATCCAGCCGGGGCAGGCCATCATGCAGATTGTTCCGCAATCCGAGAAGCTCGAGATCGAAGTCAATGTTGAAACCCAATACGTGGATCAGCTCGCTATTGGTCAATTGGCAATTGTGCGATTTCCCGCATTTCATTCCAGAACCACGCCGGAAGTGAATGGCAGCGTCTTCCGTGTGTCGCCAACCAGCGTGGTCGACGAAAAGAATGGTTTCAGTTTTTATCGGGTGGGCATCGCCGTGAGTGAAAAAGAAATCAGCAAACTTGGAAGCCGCGCCTTGGTGCCGGGCATGCCAGTCGAAGCGATCATGCCGACAGGGGAACGAACCGTGTTGGAATTTTTGACTAAACCCCTCACAGATAATCTGACACACGTATTCCGCGAGGAGTGACGTTTTTCGCTTTTACCGGCACTCCAATGCCAAAAGCTTTGAGAAGTATTGAGGCAGCCAAAGGCCACTCACTGTTGTCGCTTTCGTGATCAGGTGGCGTGCTTCCTATGGCCGCAGCAATCCTGATCCGTTGCTCCAATATGGCTTCGACATTCGCCTCGCCAGAGTCCATGTGCGCAGATGTTGCGAACGTCGACAACCCATGGGGAGCAAGCGGTTAAATTGAATTCAATTGTTCATCAGATGGTCTGGGTGTGCAGCAACAACGCTACTCTGGGACAGAGTTTTGATCTGGGTTGTTTGCGTTAACAGTCTGTTAACCATTGCAGGTCATGAGTTAATGGAGGCTTAAACAGATGTTCTGATTTAAGCCAGACTATAAAGTCTGTACGGGGGCGTATCCAGTTCAATGCAATTTGAGCTGGCATTTTTATTTCAACAAATCAATTTAAATAATGCAACTTGAGATAGTAATTCTCGTTTGCTATTGTGGGATTTTACTATTTCTCTCAATCGGGACGATGGCTGTTTCAAGGGTGTAAAAAGACCAAGGTCATTCTTCAGTGCCAATTGCCAAATTGTTTAAATTCGGTTGCGCCCTTTTGACAAGGCATTTTGTCCTGGCGTTTTCGCTTGCTGTTTTGTTTGACGTTGTTGTGGTTCAGCCTCTGCACGCCCTCTGTGGCGCATCAAATACACCTGGCAAGTTGCTCAAATTGCTGAAAGCCATTGTTGGTTTTTCTGCGGTTATATTTTTGATGTTCGGCAATGCCTATGCGGCCAACACAGGAACCTGGACCCCCAGCGGCACAGGCGGTTCGGCCACGGCGGGCGGTATTTCTGTCACTGTTTCCGGGGTTTCTGGCGCGACTTCCACCACACAAAATCTCAACACAACGAATTTTTGGACAAACCCCTATAGCGGCGGCTCTGTCGCTGGCGGGCCGTCGTTATACATCAATCCGGCACCATATGGCACAGCCCAAAGCATTACAGTTACGTTTGGCAAGCCTGTTGACAATCCGGTACTCCATATTGATCGCCTGGGGGGCTCATCCGGAACAAATGTCTCTACAACGACATGGACATTGAGTAGCAACGTCTCCACTGGCGGCACCGTTACGCAGTCGGTTCTTGCAAATTCAAACGTGGTGTTCGATTTTAACGGAACTCGATTTCAGCGAAATCCGGGCCCCGCCATCACGGCTGGTGGTGAATGTCTCGCAGCCAATACTGCCACGGGCTGCGGTTCCATCCAATTGACGGGCACAGGAATTACCAGTGTTACATTTGCAATCACGTGGACGGGCACGAGCAATGGCGCAACTGGTGACGGCATTGAGCTTGCGGTAAGTGTTCCTGATCCGACACTTACGTTAAACAAGACGGTTACAAACGACAATGGCGGAACCCTCGCTGCAAACACCGTAACGCTTACTGCCACTGGACCAGTCACGATCTCTGGAACGTCGGGTACAGCAGCTGTAACCAATGCGGTCGCTCCCGCAGGCACATATACACTTACGGAAGCAAATCCTGCAGGTTACACAGCAAGTGCATGGAGCTGTACCTCAGGCACTTTGGCCGGTAGCAGTTTGACTCTGGTGGTTGGCCAATCCGCTATATGCACAATCAATAACAATGATGTTCAACCAAAGTTGACGGTGTCAAAGGTCAGCATCGGCGGTGTGGGCGCATTCACCTTCAATGGAACAAACGGTTTTATCAGTCAGACGGTGACCACAGCCACCAGTGGGGTATCTGCATCTGGCGCGGCCCAGACGTTGACCAATGCGAATTTTGCGACACGAATATCTGAAACAGTTCCGCCCGACTACGTTTTGACCGGCATTGCCTGTACCGGAACTGGAACCGGCAACACCACCAACAATCTGGCCTTGGGTTATGTTGATATAGCCCCTGGTGGAACCGTTCCCGGCGCAACAATCAATTGCACGTTTACGAACACCAA
>CAXTLE010000189.1:0-6114 GCA_964244855.1 uncultured Aestuariivirga sp.
CCCGCACCACCATGCAAGCCTCGGCCATGCCCGAGGGTGAGGAACTGGAAAAACTCGGCGCCTCAAAAGCCACCCTCGCCATTCACCTCTCCATTCGCAATCTCGCCCATATCGAACGCGCTCTGTCACCGCATTACGGCCCAGACTGCCCGGTGGTCGTGGCCTATCGCGTCACCTGGCCCGACGAACAATTCATCCACGGCACGCTCTCGGACATTGCCAAGAAAGTGCGGGCCGCGAAACTCACGCGAACGGCACTGGTGCTGGTAGGTCACGTCTTCGGTCACACCTCGTTCCGCAACTCTGCCCTTTATGATGCGGAACATGAGCATGTCCTCCGCAACCGCAAGACCGCAAAGAAGAAAATCATTAAGGATGTTTGAGACAGACTGACCGTCCTTAACCGGATGGCCACCCCACTCTGGCACACAGGCGCTTCCCTTGGAGTAACCTGATGAACACTGCCGTTGCCGACCTTGAAGCACTTGTACAGGATGTCCTGGTTGCACTTGCCGATCCGCCAGGTGAGGCCGCCCATGCCGACACCACCATGCGCGAACGCTTCTTCGAATTGATGGTGCTGATCCTCGGCAACCTTTATACCAAAACACCCGTCGCCAGCGCCCTCTTCGATCGCTCCACCATGTTGAAAGTCACCGCTGGCATGGATGACGTTGAAGCCGGAAAGCTGACAATACGTACCGAGGACTTTCTGCGCCTTGAAGGCCTGTTGCGCCAGCAAGACGGTGCAAAAGCCTATTTCGTCACAAGATCCACATTGTCCGTGCTGTCCACTTTTACCAGTGTTGGTCCCTTGGGTGATGCCATGGCAAAAATATTGGCAAGCTATCAAGCCGCCATGCCATCTGAAAATCTCCGCCGTGCTACGCGTTTGTTGGGTTCCTACTATATCAACAACGTCACGCGCGGTTAATCAGGTCATCTCAATCGCCTGCCCCGGTCTGAAGGCCTGAAACCGTTCATCAGGAATTTTCGCTGCCGCCAATGCTGCATGCAAATCCTTTTGCGGCTGGTCATGTGCTTCGTTTGTAAGCTGAAAAGTTCCCCAGTGATGACCTATGCCTTTGGCAGCCCCACAGTCTTGGAAAATTTGCACTGCTTCTTCCGGATTGACGTGATGTTCCTTCATGAACCAGCGTGGCTCATAGGCGCCAATCGGGATATGCGCGAGATCAATGCCACCAAAATTGCGGCCCACCTGTTTTGAAAATTCCCCCGCCCCATAACCTGTGTCACCAATGTGATAAACATTGCCGACGGGTGAAGTGATGACGAACGAACACCACAGTGTTTTACGCCGGTCACCAAGGCTGCGCGCCGACCAATGATACGTCGGCACGGCGTGAATGGAGAATTCGCCAAACGACGTCTGCTGCCCCCAATCGATTGTGATCATCGGCCCCGGCATTCTACCGGCACGCGCCACGTCATGATCAACGCCCAAGGGGCCAACAAATTGCGGCTTGAAGCGTTCAGCAATCCGCCACAGGCTGGCTTTATCCAGATGATCGTAGTGATTATGCGTCAACAACACGGCATCAATTGGTGGTAAATCTTCAAACGCCACACCCGGCGGATTAACCCGCTTGGGACCGGCAAATGAAACCGGGCTGGCACGGTTTCCCAACACCGGATCAATCAACAGATTGAGGCCCGCAATCTGCAGCAAAAAACTTGCATGACCAATGAGGGTGGAGCGAATGCCCTTCACCCGTTCAGGCGGCTTGTGATTGTGCGGACTGTCAAATTTTTTTGGCCAGCGCGCCCTGCCGCCACCAATGCTCCATTTCAGCAAGTCGAGCTGCGATTTGTCGCCATTGTGTCCGGGCACAAAAAATCTTGTGCCATCAAAGTGGTCCGTCACCGGACCCGAATAAGGGTGCTTCGCCATTGCGCTTATATGAGCAACCATGTCCCAGGCCGCAAGACACAATCAGCCCACATCTGAAATGCGTTCGCGCTTGCCATGCCGAACCCGGCTTTTGTGTGCGTAGCAACGGTTATCGGCCAGTCGCAAAATCTGATCGGCATCAACAGAGGATCCTCTGATCTGGGCCACACCAAAACTCAGGCCCAGGTCAAAGGGTTGACCTTCAAATACGCCATTCATTGTGTCTACGGCATGTTCCAGCGCAGCCATGCGCTGTTCGGCTAAATGCGCTGTTGTATTGCGCATGAGTATGATGAATTCATCACCGCCCACCCGCGCAATATAATCACTCACCTGCTTCCACTGGTTCATGACCACAACAACCTGTTGCAAGGCATAGTCGCCAGCCGCATGACCCAAACTGTCATTGATCTGCTTGAAGCGATCAAGATCGACACAGCACAGCGAATAAGTCGCATCATTGTCGCGCGCATCGATCAACGCCTTTTCAACAGTCGCTTCAAATGCGTGTCGATTGGGCAAACGCGTCAACGTGTCATGATTGGCCAGAAATGCCAGCCGTCGCTCAAGTTGGCGGCTCAGACTCACGTCTTCCAGCACCACAACATAGCCTTCGGTTTTGCCGTGTGACTGTTCCAGTGGCGACACAACACAGCGAACATTTTTGCTGATGCTGCGATAAACTCTGAGCGTGAGATTCTTGTTTTCCCATCGCGCCTGCGCAAGCTGGCATTCCTGCACGGGCGATACCGACGCCATGTCTTCGCCAAAAAGCGTGAAAACCTTGTCGATAGGCTTGCCCAAACAGTCTTCCTCAACCCGCAAGGCCAGACTCGACGCACTCGGATTCATGTAAGTAATGAGGCCCGCAATATCAGTCGCAATCACCGCGTCTGCAATTGAACTCAGCATCACGCGCAAGCGCTGCCGTTCCGTGATCACATCCATTTCCAACTGTTTTTGCCGGGTAATATCAGTGTCGGTGCCCAGCACCCGCGTGGCTTTGTCATGCTCATCCCAAGCCACCGGACGGCCCCGGCTCTGAATCCAGATGTAATGGCCCTTTGCGTGGCGCTCACGATATTCAAATACATTGTTTTCGCTGTGCGTGAGGTTCTGCTGCACAATTGTTCGGCGCACATGCGCCTGATCATCAGGGTGCACACGCTGCAACCAACCTTCAAGTGAATTGTCCAGTTCGGCATCAGGCTCATAACCACGAATCCGAAACCATACGGGCGAATAGTATTTCTCGTCAGATATGAGGCTTTGATCCCAAACCCCCTGATGCGCCGCCTCAAGGGCGTCGATTAACCGGTTCTGAAGCTCACCAAATCCCTCATCCATCCCGCCATTTTAGCAGCATAGCATTAACGATGATTTCGGGGAATGACTGGCGTTTGATGCTGGCAGTTAAGGAAGGTTAACAACGTTTTCTTCCTCGGCCCTTTAAAGCCGGGGAAGTATCGCGAGGTCGGCAGAGGTTGTGTCAATCAATTCCTTCTATCCCAACCGCCTCAGCGCCTCACCCACCTTCGCCTTCCGCGCCTCCAGCTCCAGCTTCAACTCGCGCGATTCATCCAACACCTCCGGCGGAGCCTTCGCCACAAAGGCCGGATTGTTCAGGCGTCCATCAATCCCCGCTATGTCCTTGGCGATCTTTTCCAGCTCCTTGTTCAGCCGCGCTTTCTCTGCACCGAAGTCAATTACGCCTTCCAGCGGCAAAGCTATAGTGACTTCACCGATAACTAATTGTGCGCTCGAATTTGGTACAACTTCTTCGAAATCTAACGCACTCAAGCGAGCCATCCGCATGATTTCCGACTTCCAGTTATTGACGGCGTGGCGTGTTGCCAAGTCAGCGTCCACAAATACTGCCGGAATTTTCGCACTGGCTGGTATATTCATTTCAGTTCGTACCGACCTAATTCCGGAGATCGATTGAATCACGATTTCCATTTCCGCCATTGCCATGGGATCCAAAAGATCGGGATACACTGGCCAGTCCGCATCAATCAACATCACATCGCGAACAGCTGTTTTCTGCCAAAGCTCCTCAGTGATAAACGGCATGAACGGATGCAGCAGCATGAAGATTTGCTCCAGCACCCAGGCTGCCGTAGCACGGGTTTCAGCTTTTGCAGTTTCGTCGTCGCCAGTCAAAATCGGCTTTACCAATTCCACATACCAATCGCAGAAAATGCCCCACGCGAATTGATAAAGCGCTGTTGCCGCTTCGTTGAATTTGTAGTCTTCGATGGCCTTGGTGACCATGTCGCGCGTCCGCGCGGTTTCACCGGTGATCCAGCGATTGACCTGCACACGGGCTGCCAGTGGATCGTAATTCTCGTCCCGCGCCACACCATTCATTTCGGCAAAGCGTGTGGCATTCCACAGCTTGGTGGCAAAGTTGCGATAACCTTCAACGCGGGTTTTCGAAAAGCGGATATCGCGTCCCTGGCTCGCTTGCGCCGCCAAGGTGAAGCGCAAGGCATCCGCGCCAAAACTGTCGATCATTTCAAGGGGGTCAATACCGTTGCCCTTGACCTTGGACATTTTCTGTCCTTTTTCGTCAAGCACAAGCCCGTGAATGTAAACCGTGTGAAAAGGCACCTCGTGCATGAAGTGGATGCCCGTCATCATCATGCGGGCGACCCAGTGGAAGATGATGTCAAAACCTGTGACCAGAACATCGGTCTTGTAGTGGCGCTTCAGCTCAGGCGTCTCATCGGGCCAGCCGAGCGTTGAGAACGGCCAGAGTGCAGACGAAAACCACGTGTCGAGCACGTCAGGGTCGCGGGTGATTTCTACAGCCCGGCCATAATGCGCGGTGGCCTGTGCCCTTGCACCCTGCTCCGTCTCTGCCACAAAAAATGCGCCATCTGGACCATACCACGCCGGAATTTGATGGCCCCACCACAACTGCCGTGAAATACACCAAGGCTGAATGTTGCGCATCCATTGGAAATAGGTCTTGTCCCAACTTCCGGGCACAAAATTGGTATCGCCTTTTTCAACAGCTGCAATCGCTGGCTTTGCGAGTTCGGCAGCATTCACATACCATTGCTCAGTCAGCATCGGTTCGATGACCACGCCAGACCGTTCGCCATGCGGCTGCGCGATGATCTTGTCGACCTTGCCGCGATAGAACCCAAGCTCCTCGATTTCCTTCAGCACCAATTCACGCGCCTTGTAACGGTCAAGCCCGTCATAATGCGCCGGCACATTATTCTCCGGGGTTGAAATCATCCGCGCCTTTTTATCCATCAGCACGATCAGTGGAATTCCATTGCGTTTGGCCACATGAAAGTCATTCTCGTCATGGGCACCCGTAATCTTAACAGCACCCGTGCCGAACTCCGGATCAGGATATTCATCCGCAATGATGGGAATCAAGCGCTCGGCAATCGGCAAACGCACCATTTTTCCGACAAGCTTTTTATAACGCTCGTCTGAAGGATGAACAGCAACCGCACCGTCGCCCAACATGGTCTCAGGTCGCGTCGTCGAAATCACAATTTCCGAAATACCATCTACCGGACCATCCGCCAGTGGATAAGCAAAGGACCACATCGCGCCCTTCACTTCTTTGGTCTCAACTTCAAGATCGGAGATGGCGGTTTCGAACACCGGGTCCCAGTTCACAAGACGCTGGTCCTTGTAGATCAACCCGTCCTTGTAAAGCTGCACAAACACTTTAACGACCGCCTTCGACAAGCCTTCATCCATGGTGAAACGCTCACGCGACCAATCACAAGACGCACCCAAACGCTTCAACTGATTGATGATGGTGCCGCCGGATTCTTCCTTCCACTCCCAAACGCGCTTTAGAAACGCCTCACGTCCCATGGTCTTGCGGTCGGTTTTATTCTCTGCCTTCAGCAACCGCTCCACTACCATCTGCGTTGCAATGCCCGCATGGTCGGTGCCCGGCTGCCACAACACATCACGCCCGCGCATGCGCTCGAAGCGCACCAGAATATCCTGAATCGTATTGTTGAGTGCGTGGCCCATATGTAGCGAACCCGTGACGTTCGGCGGCGGAATAACGATAGTATAGGGCTCCGCCTTGGGCTTCCGCCCCGGTTTGAAATAACCACCCTCCTCCCACGCCTTGTACAGACGGGATTCGATTTCAGCAGGAGAAAATTTGGTGTCGAGCATGATGAGCCACTAATGATTGAAAAGTGGCTGCGGTATAG
>CAXTLE010000190.1:0-6108 GCA_964244855.1 uncultured Aestuariivirga sp.
GACCGGCGTCCGCTTTGAAGACATCGCGCGTGCCATCGGTGAAGGACTGAACTTGCCTGTGAAGTCGATTTCGCCAGAAGAGGTCAGCGCGCATTTCGGCGGTTTTGCGCATTTTGCAACATTGGATGTGACAGCCAGTTCTGAAAAATCAGCCCATACTCTTAACTGGTCGCCAAAAGGGTCAAGCCTGCTTCAAGATATTCAGGCAGGACTTTACTTCAGATAGACGACCGATCTTTATAAAGTTTCTGCAGTTCACTATCGCGTGCGCGCCAGCGATGGGTTTCAACTCAAGTCTCGCTGCACCGATGATCAGGAAAATGATCTTTGGGTTGCATGTCGTCACTGGGTATCATGATGCGTAGCGACGCGTTGATTGCGGAACCAAACAGCTGGTTGCGGGTTTGGAAAGAGGCGGATTAAAACGAGGTTTTGAGACCATGGAAAACGCGGCTTCGACATCGGCTCCTAAGGCTATTCTTCCACCTGATGATGTGGCACGGAAACTTATAGTGATTGATCCTGATTCAGATCAGCTGAAACATATTTCCATTGTAGGCGACACCTACACGATTTTGGTCTCGGGCGGCCAAACAGCTGGGAAATACTGCCTGATCGACATGTTTGTGTCACCGGGTGGCGGACCAGGTCCCCATCGTCACGACTTTGAGGAAATGTTCCATGTGCTGGACGGCGAGATCGAGGTCACCTTCCGCGGAGAGAAAAGCATTTTGAAGGCCGGAACGACCGTCAACATTCCCGCCAATGCGCCTCATTCATTCAAAAACACAGCAAGTTTGACCGCACATTTGTTGTGCATGTGTACTCCGGCAGGCCAAGACGAATTTTTTCTGGCCTTTGGCTCGCTGGTGCCGAGCAGAATGTCAGTCGCACCGCCGATGGATGATGCGCAACGCCAGGCTTTTATCAACAAGGCCAATGCCTTGGCACCTAAGTACCACACCGAACTCCTAAAGCCCTGAGCGTCGCTACAGAAATAATACAATAGTGTACGTTTAAGTTAGACAATAGCGTACGGTTGTGGTAGTCCTTGTTGGCCTTCACTTTCGAAGCCCCAAGGAGCCATCATGAAAACGACATCTGATTTACGTAGCAATGGGGTCGTCGCCATTGCGGGAGCAGGTCCTGCCGGACTGACGCTTGCGCGCCTTCTGCAAATGAGAGGTTTTACCGTCAAGATATTCGAGCGTGACGCCTCGCCAACCTCGCGGCCGCAGGGCGGCAGCCTCGACCTTCGACCAAGCCTGGGCCAGCACGCGATTGACGCTGCGGGGCTGAATGAGGTGTTCAAAGCCTTCTCGCGCAGTGAAGCGCGCGAATTCAAGTTTATCGACTCTCAAGGCAAGGTCATTCCGGGCGCTGCGGGTGAGACCCATGAAGATGCAGGCCCTGAAATTGATCGCGGTGATCTGCGGTCGCTGCTGCTCGACTCAGTTGCACCCGGCACAATTTCCTGGGGTCACGCGGTTGCTGGCGTTCATGCCCAATGCGACGGAAGATGGCGGCTGGAGTTTGACACACAAGAACCGTTCATTGCCGATCTTGTGGTCGGTGCGGATGGCATGGGATCAAAGGTGCGAAGCAGGCTCACCTCCGCCCGCCCGCGCTATACCGGACACACAATGATCGCCACCAACATCCGCAAGGACCTCTGGAGAAACTCAGAACTGTCAAACATTCTTGGCGAAGGGTCAGCGATGTTTGCAGGGCCGAACCAGACCATTTTTGTGCAGCGCTGCAACCATGATCTTATCTTGCTGTACTACTCGCTGATCGTGCCGGAAACCTGGCCTGTCTCAGATGGGATTAGTTTGGAAGACACTGACGCAGTGATGAAACTTGTCATGGACCAATATCAAAGCTGGTCGCCACATGTGCTGGACATGCTGATGCAGGTCGATGGCAAATTTCACCGCTGGCCCCTTTCCGTGATGCCGCCGGATTACACCTGGAAGACCCAGTCAGGCCTCACGATGATCGGAGATGCCTCGCACGGCATGCCGCCTTTCACCGGCAAGGGTGTTAACCTTGCAATGTTCGATGCCTTGAAACTTGCCGATGCTCTGTCGGCTCAACCTGATCGTGACCTGTCGGACGCCATTCATGCGTTTGAAATCGACATGCAGAACCGAACCCGAAAAGAAACCGGTGAGTGCTTGTGGGTAGGGCAAAATTTCTATGGCATCACCATGAATTTTGACAGTCTGGAGGCGGCGTAACTCCGCATGCTCAAGAAGGACTGTCATTCAGCAGGTGCGAGGCCCTTCATCATGAGGGCCAAACGCTCGTCAAGCGTTGAAGCAAGATCAGACTTCTGATCAAGCCGCCAATTTGATGCCAACATGCGGCAAATCGTGAGAATGTCGCTGCCGCTGAACTCGCGTCGCAAAACATTTTTGTGCTGGGCATTGGCCAGTGGCTTTGCAATGATGCTGACCATACGCTCCTCATTTTTGTCGGCGTCGTAATCCGGCATCGCGGCCAATGCGATCAGGAACTTGTCATAAACCATCATGAGCTTCGTCATGTGGCGGATGAAAGCCAAAGGATCATCCTCGGTATCGGCAGACATCTGGGACGCAACCGTTTCAAGATCACTTTGCAGCACGGCCTCATACATGGCCTGACGATGCGGGAAGTTTCGATACAGAGTGCCTCGCGTCAGTTGAGCGCGATCGGCGATCAACTCCATTGGGGCATCACCACCTTCATTCCGCATGATGTCGCGTGCTGCTTCGATCAATTTCTCACGGTTGCGTTCGGCATCTTTGCGCATTTCGACTGTTAGTCTCCTTCTTAACAACCGTACGCTATTGAGTAAGTTGATGAAAGTGGGTTTGTCACCAGCCCATCAGATTCAACGCAATCATGGATGCAGATGATCGGCTTATGTCAAAACCGATATCAATGATCATACGCGCTGGCGCGCTGTAAGAGAGTCAGCTGAAGAATGTTTTTCTTCGTCCCGCTTTTGCAGTTCTCCCAAATATTTGCGTAACAAAGCTGCGCGTCTCGGCCGAAAACTTTTGCCTGCATTTGTAAGCTCAATGATTCTGTCAGTACGAAACATGCGAAACGCTTCGCGCATGCAACACCAGGCCAATACGGTTAGCGTTCTGTCGGTATACATGATAGCGAGCGGCAAAATTGTGCGCTCACTGACGGTGTGGCCTTTGTCCGCATATTTGATGTTCAGTGCTTCTTCTGTCCAGCAGGCCTGTCGTATGGCATCCATGTCGCCAGTCTGCGCATAGCGAGGATCAGGGTGGTAGACTTGTGAGATCGCGTGGAACAACTGTTGTTCGCGGTCGTCCGGCAAGGTGGCAGCGACCTTGGCCAGCACCGAAATTGCAGCTTTGGCAAGTGCGGGATCGCCCATATTCTTGACCTCGGCCAAACCCAGCGCAATGGCTTCAATCTCTCCGCGATCAAAAGTCTGAGGCGGCAGAGCGTAGTCTTCAATCAGGCGGTAGCCATAGCCGCGCTCGCCTTCAATCCGCGCCCCTGCTGCCCGCAGACTTTCGATGTCCCGGTAGAGCGAACGCAATGACACATCCGTCTCTTCTGCCAGACGTGTCGCGGTAATCGGCGCGGGCATCACCCGCATCGCTTGCAGCAGCCGCAAAAGTCTGTCGGATCGCGCCATTATCCTTCCGTCATTGTTCAACTGCCGGAAAGTGGCAGTTGGGGTCGCTTATACCAAGTTCAGGCCATCAAACAACAAAGGAGCCTATTATGACCATTAAAACCGTCGTTCATCTCAACTTTCGCGGCGATGCCCGCGCAGCCCTGAAGTTCTACCACTCCGTTTTTGGCGGCGATCAAATGCTGATCACCTACAAAGATGCCCACGCAGTCCAGAACCCTGCTGAAGCCGACCAAATCATCTGGGGGCAAGTCGCCTCCGCCGATGGCTTCCACGTCATGGCTTATGATGTTCCATCGGCGACGCCATGGAATCCAGGCGACATCCCATTCTTTGTCTCGGTACGCGGTGATGATGCCGATCAACTCACCAAGCTTTGGAACAAGTTGTCCAATGGCGGAACCATCAAGCAGGCTTTCGGACCTTCAGGCTTTTCACCACTCTACGGCATGGTGAAAGATCCTTTCGGCGTGACCTGGGTTGTCGACCTGCAAGTCGCTTATCCCGCAGCCTGATCCCCACAACGCCTCAATGAGGGGAAATTAAGCCCCACATTTCACAACTTCACAGGAGAGAAAAATGTTCAATGTTCTTGGTCAAATCACTTGGTTGGGTGTGGCTGCGGCCACTGTGGCAACTGCCATGCTGGGTGCCGTGTGGTTCACCGCACTGTTTGGAAAATACTATACGCTCGCCTTGGGGCGTGAGGGTCAGCCACCATTTAAAATGACACCCATCTTTATGGGAGGACCCTTTCTTTGCGGTTTGGTGACATGCATTGCATCTGCAGTTTTGATGCGTACGCTTGGCATTCATACTTATGGCGATGCTACTGCCTTTGGTCTCATCGCAGGTTTTGGCTTCCTTGCAACAACCACGGTGAACACCGGCATAAATCCAAACATTCCGCGTCCGATCCTCTATGGCATCATCAGCGGATCGTATTTTCTTGCAGCGGGCGTCATTACCAGTCTCATCATTGTAGCTCTCGGGTAGGAGCCTTCATGCGCCAGAACACTCTTCGGCAAACTCTTCTACGCGGCTCCGAACAGTGTTTTGGTATTATAACGTTCGGGGTCGTCCCCGGACGTTACGCCGAGACTGGAGAATAGTCGCAACCTTGATACAGCAGCAGTCTTTTTATCAAACCCACATGAAATCGCAGGCCCACAAATGCAGATCAAGGTTGACCACATACACGCATTCAATACGGCTGCAGAGTTTGCAAATTGGCTGGCCGAAAACCACTCGCGGGAAATCGAGATATGGCTGAAAATCCAGAAAAAATCTTCGGTTTTTACCTCGGTAAGCTGGTCGGAAGCAATTGTCGAAGCGATAGCCTGGGGATGGATTGATGGCATCAAGCGGGCCAATGATGAAACGTCATGGTTCCAGAGATTCACTCCGCGCCAGCCAAAATCAAACTGGTCGCAAAAAAATCGAGAACATGCTGAAAGGCTTACGGCAGAGGGGAGGATGAAAAGTTCAGGTTTGAAAACTGTCTTGTCTGCCAAAGCCGATGGGCGTTGGGATGCAGCATATGCGGGCAGCAAAACCATGACGTTCCCCCCATCTTTTCTGGCAGCACTCGCAAACAACCCTTGTGCACAAAAAGCCTTTGAAGGTCTCAATCGTCGTCAGAGATATGCAATTTATTTTCGGCTGCAGAATGTCAAGAAATTGGAAACGCGGCAGAAGCTGGAAGCGTTGTCAATTGAGACACTCTCGCATGGTGAGATTTTCTCTGACACCAGGTGCATACCATGACAGACCTCTACGTACACGTTGTCATGGCCCGCCGAAGAAAGAATGTCCGAAGGAAGTTGCATACAAGTCTCAAGCGTCAATTAAGTGAACGCATGTGGCGGTACAAAAGCAGAGCTTGGCGCTTGCCTTTGCCACACGACTATTGAGCTGCTCAAGAAGTGTTCAACCATTTGCAACACGATCAAGCAATTCACGCAGCAAATGTCTTTCGCCGTCCGTCAGGACAGAAGTTTCATTCAATGACGTGCGCAAGGCCGCCGCCGCTGATTTTGGTCCTGGTGTGCGATTGACAACTACATCGTTGGTGATCGCTGCGATAACACTCTCACGTGCCGCCGCGGACAGGCCCTTGTCGCGCAGCTGCGCCGGTTGGGCCAGCATGGTTAGAAGTGTGCCATTTCCAACTGCCTGCAACAACGCCAATGCGCGGGCCTCGCTCACACACAAACGACCAGCCAGCGCGATGTTCTTTACGCGCGCTTCTAAGATCTTCAGCCCCGCTGTTACTGCAGGGGAAGGTGGGTGTGTATCAGTTGCTCCAGCCATGATTGAAAAAATCGCAGGATTGGCTAAGCCAAACTCAATATGCATGTCCCAGCCATTGCGAAGCTCCTGTACTGGATCAGGGTGCGGCTTGTGCTTGGCTTTTTCAGCCACATAAAGCGACAACACAT
>CAXTLE010000191.1:0-6042 GCA_964244855.1 uncultured Aestuariivirga sp.
CTACAGGCAGCCTCAGGCGGCTGCCACCTCGCGGAGGGTCTCCTCACGCGTCCCTGTCTTCCCCTCCACCGGGCTTCCGTGTGAACTAGGGTGGAGTCATGTGCCAAGGCTCGTCAGATTTGCAAAACACTTGGCAAGTTACAAAAATGTCGTAAAACGCATTATAATGTTCGTATGAGTGAGGTGATATGCAACAACAAGTGACGTCTTGCGAGAACTTTGAAGCGGCTGTGCTTTGGGGTGAAAACATGAGGTTTGAACCTCATGGCCACGATGAATTTGTGGTGAGCACCAATATTTGCGGAAGTGAGATTTTTCGGCTTGACCGTAAATCAATGGAAGCAAAAATGGGGGCGACCACTTATTACAACCCCGCTCAAATACAAAGTGGCGAAGGCACAAACAAACTCGTAAGTCTCTATTTGCAGCCGGAAATCTTTCAGTTGGATTTCCATCTTTCCAACATTGTCAATTTTGAAACGCCAGTGCAAAACTGCATGCAAACCCGCTTGGCAATGGGACAGTTGATGCCTTTGATTTTGAACGGCGCCGAAGTCGGCATAATCGAAGAACTGGGCCTGAGAATATTGCAAATTGGCCTTCAAAATAACTCCAGCTGCAGGTTTGAAGCCGTTCCAAACTGCAAAGACTGGCGGGTTGAGCGCGTCAGGCAACGCCTGCTTGACGATTTGTCGACGGCACCCGATCTGGGACATCTTGCCAAAGAAGTGAGGCTTGCAAAAGCCACACTTATCCGCATGTTTTCAGCGGCCACCGGGTTTCCACCTCTGACATGGCAAAGGGCACGACGCCTGCAAAAGGCCAGAAGCCTGTTGAAAACCGGACAGCCGATTGCACGTGTGGCATTGGATCTTGGGTTTAGCGATCAAGCCCATTTGTGCCGCCAGTTCAAAAGCGCTTACGGAATGACTCCCCGCAAAATGCGATTAAGTCACTGACGTTCAAGACTGTCCGGCCAGATTCCAATAATTCCCCAGAGCCCACGTTGCGGACAAGGCAATGAATGTAAGCTAAACTGGAGAATATATTGAAATGCAAGAGTTTGAGACGCAGCTTCAACATCACTTGAATGAACTGCCGAGGCAGTTGTCAACCGGACTCCGGCACATGTTTCAAAAGGAACAGGCCGTAAAACTCGACCATCTTGTGCCTGCCGTGATTGCCGAGGGGCTCCAAAGCGAAGCGCGCCTGCTGCTTTCTGAACATGGGAAAAGGCGTGAGATGACGCTTGCAGCGACGGGTGGAACGCCGCGGTCCTACACATCAGTGGATCGCGACAACATCTATAATCACAACGGCTTTATTCGTCAGTTTTTTGAAAGCAGCCTGCTGCGTGATTATATTTCAAAAATCGCCGGCGAACCACTCTTTCCGGTGCCCTATGCACCTGAAGAGTATATCGTAAATTCCCAAAATCAATCCGGTGATACACACGGCTGGCACTTCGATGACTATTCATATGCTTTGATTTGGGTTGTTGATGCACCAGGGCCGTTTGACGGTGGGCGGGTTGAGTTTGTCAATTTTTCAGAATGGAACAAAGCGGCCCCGCGCGAACAACTTGTGTCGTTGCTTTCCGAGAGAATCGTACATAGCATGCATGTTCCCGCAGGCAGTTGCTACCTCATGAAGGCGCGCTATGTGCTTCACCGGGTTGCGCCTCTGCTGAATGATGCTACACGTTCCGTGATTGTATTTACCTTTGCATCACGTGACGACCTTGATGACAAAACAATCTCTCATGAAACAATGGAACAGATCTATGGTCTGCCTGAAAATAATGTTCTCGTTGAAACCGTTTGAAATGTGAAACATGTGTTGCAATCAAACTCATACCGTTTGGTTGCACACCGCACCTGTTCGATCGGAATTCAAACATTTTTCAAAACATTCTGCGGTTTAATATTTTACTTAAAAATGGAATGGTCTAGATGCTTCAAGTACTTGCATTGTTTGCCTTGACGGAGTTTATTTTTTGTCTCACACCAGGACCTGCCGTTTTTTTAACAGTATCACAATCCATTCGTAACGGATTTGTTGCAGGATTTGTGGTGGCAGTCGGCGTTGTGACCACGAACATATTTTATTTCATATTGTCAGCCCTCGGTGTCGGCGCGGCTCTTGCCAGTTCACCAACAGTCTTCATGGTTCTCAAATATTGTGGTGCTGCTTATCTTGCCTACACCGCTTTCATGACGATACGTGACTTATGGCGGCAAGCCAGAAATCCAGATGCGCGAAACACGTCCCACGCAATCATACCAAAGAAAAATTTACGCGACGCGTTCTTTCAGGCGTTGTTGATGCAGGCATCAAATCTAAAGAACCTAGTAATTTTTGTCGCAATCATTCCGCAATTTATTGATTCCAGTCAATCAACCCAATTGCAGTTTGCTGCACTTGGTGCAGTGTCTGTTGCGGTAGAGCTTCCTGTTTTGGCAGGCTATGCCGCACTTGCTTCACGTTTCGCCGGTTACATCAGGGCGAACGGTTATCAAAACTATCTGGATGGGTTGTCTGCGGCCGTGTTGCTTGCTATCGCCGGAACTCTCGTCGTCAACTGAGCAAAGTTTGTATTGTGTCCGTGTGAACTAGGGCGAAGCCGTGCCCAGCTCCACAAATTGCGCCAGCTGCTTCAGCGAATCCTGCCAGCCCAGATGACACATTTCCTGCGGGATGATATCGGGCACCCCAGCCTGCGTGATCGACAAATCTGTGCCGCAAGACACCGCCCTCAATATCACCGTAACCTTGATGTCCGACTTCAAATTTGGGTCGTCGAACTTGTCAGTATAATGCAGTTTTTCATTCGGCACGAGCTCCAGATATTCGCCGCTGAAGGAATGCGAATTCCCCGAGTCAAATTCGGTGAACGACATCTTGAACGTGCCCCCCACCTTCGGATCCATATGATGCACCGTGCAGGTGAATCCCGCAGGCGCCAGCCATTTACACGCCGCTCCGGGATCGAGGAACGCCTTGTAAACACGGGATGGCGGAGCCTTCAAGACGCGATGAAAATTGAGTGTATACGGCATGACGGATACTCCTTTTGGGAGCCAGTCTACCATATCACTCTCATGCCGTCGCGCTTTTCCGGTCGCGCAGCCACCGACGAAAGTCCTTTCACAACATGGCCACATGCGCACCGAAAGGTTCATCGAGCAGCAATCCACTGGGTTGAATCGCGAGCGCCCACCCCATGGGCACTTTCTGCGTTTCAGTCCGATGTGTGCCGCGCGGTCTGGCACTCAAGGCAAAAGCTCTAGGCTCTCCATTTCAGTGCCGCCAATGGAATGAGGGCTCCAGACGCAAGGCCAAAATCGTGAAGCCAGGCGTCAACCCGAATCCGGGTATGACGCAGGTTTCACGCAAGTGTCTGGCATGCAGTCGGCTTGGGCGACTGGAAGGTAGCACCATTTCGGCCGGCACAGTTTGTTGGCTTGTAGATTTGGCCAAACCATCCGCCGTCGCCGAAATGTTTTTTCTGCGCTGCCGAACAAGCATCAAATTCCTGCAGCACAAGTAAGGAATCAATTTCACACGAATTCAAAACATCGCCCACTTCATGTTACGCGAGAGTTGTGGTCGAACCACTTGCACCCTTATCGAGCACCGGCACATTGCGATAAAGTTCAGAAGTGATTTGTTGAGTCATGGTTTCGTCGCCACCTTCTCGCTCACGCCTGCTGCTGATATATTCCTCCGGCCGTAGCGACGACAGAATTTTCTCAATGAATTTGCGCGGCAGTTTGTCCTGTTCACACAATTCACAAATATTGAGGACTCGACCCGGTTTAGCGTGCACCAAAGCGACAATCGCCTGGAGGGCAAAGCGGGCACGCTGAGAAATCATAGTAAATATATAGGGTTTAAACGCCGATCTGACAGCGCCGTTCTCGCCGCTTTGCGCCAGTCCGTTTGATATGTTAACTTAAGCGGTGCGTTGGGGCGGGGAGTCTATTGAATGAAGTTTTTTTCGATCTTGGCTGCGGGCTTGTTGCTGGTCGTAACGTCTCTCTCAGCCGTCGCCGCAGGTAAGGTCGCCCTCGTGATCGGCAATGGCAATTATCAAAATGCCAACCAGCTGCCGAACCCACCCAATGATGCCACAGACATGATGGCAGCCCTCCAAGAACTGGGATTCACCGTCATCGGCGGCACAAATCTTGACCACCAAGCCATGGCCGCAAAGATCGGTGACTTTGAAGACGCATCGCGCGAAGCGGATACGACTTTGTTTTTCTATGCGGGTCACGGCATGCAGGTCGATGGCCGAAATTTTCTTGTGCCCATCGACGCCAAGCTCGAACGCCCGACGTCGCTGCAATTTGAAACGATTGACGCGGACGTTGTTCTGCGGTCTATGGCAGGGCCGGGCAAAACTGCCATTGCGCTACTTGATGCTTGCCGCGACAATCCACTCTCCCGCAGTTTCTCCCGCTCGCTCGGTAAAAGCCGTTCCACTGCCGTGCAGCAGGGCTTGGCCACACCGTCCGTGCCAGGCGGTGGCATTCTTATCGGCTTTGCCACGGCACCGGGCGAGGTGGCTGCCGATGGTGAAGGCCACAACAGTCCCTTCACCACGGCACTTCTCAAAAACATGAAAACGCCAGGTCTTGAAATCCAGCAATTGATGACCAGGGTCAAAGGTGATGTCTATTCTGCCACCAAGGAAACCCAGGAGCCGTGGCACAATTCGAGTCTGCGCAGTGAAGTTTACCTGGTCCCCCCTGTTGCGCCCGATCCTGTCGTGCTGAAACAATCCAAATCTGAGGCACCGTCTGACACCAATATTTCAATAGAATGGAATGCAGTCAAGGATACCAGCAGCACTGGCGTCTTGGATGCCTTCATCGCCGCCCATGGCGATAGCCCTGTATTCATCGCTTTGGCTGAGGATCGCAAAGGCGAAATCAATAAGAAAAGTAGCAGTGAAGTTTCAGACAGTCTTATGGTCAAAAGAACTGCGGAACCACAGAGTGAGGTCAACCCAATTCTCGAAAGTCTGAAACTTCCGGAAATGCCCGATCCACCGCCGTCTGCCAAAAAAATCATCACACTTGAAGCGCTGAAAAAACTGAAGATTGGCACTAAAGTTCAGCCGAAGCATTCGGCCCGGTGGTCGCTGGATTCGTATTTTGATCTGGGTATACCGGCCAACGATGGAAACACAGCTTATGCACTGCTTGGCCCCTCGCTGGTCGATTTGACACCGCCTTCCAGAAATCCTGGTAGCAGAAGTCGCAGCGTCACGATACAGCAGATCATAACGTCACCCAGCATGGATGCACTGCTAGTCGAAAATTCGGACACTGCTTTTTCGCCCGAGAAAACCACAAACTGCCGTTTGGATTATCTTGACCGATGCTCGTTTTTGCCGCCTGCGTTAGTACAGGGTTTGACAGATGCCATGGCCGCCAAAGGCCTCGACATCAATAATCATACTGGCAATTATTATATGCTGAGTCGTATCACCAATAGCGAGGACTACCTGCTCAGCAATTCACCGGATGTCCGTGATGGCAATGTGGCAATTGTTGCGGCAATGATTGCACCTGACCTGACTGTCAAGGAAGTATTCGGTTTTGATCTCGCCAAAACCAAACTCAACATCGATCCCGGGGAACCCAACAGCACGATTGAAGTGACGGGTGCCGCCGTCAATGATGATGACTTCTATATCTCGTTTGACGGCAGCAACCGTTGCACGGCGCAGCCGCGCCGCTATGGCTTCATTGCGAAACTCAGCCAGTCTGACCGCAGCGTAAAATGGGTCAGTCCGCTCAATGTGTCTGACGCGAATTTGTTGTTCAGCCGGGGCACACTCTTGAGCGCCAATGGTGGTTCCTGTTCAGATGATTTTTTATATCAGATCAACATGGAAACCGGTGCAATCGACGCCCGTGCCAAATTGCCATCGGCGGTAACGCGCATGGATGAAAAAGACGGACAACTCACTTTGGAACTTTATGACAGTGCCGGTGTTTATAAATTGCCGTAAACGCTTCAGCGGTCGCT
>CAXTLE010000192.1:0-6042 GCA_964244855.1 uncultured Aestuariivirga sp.
AAAGGCGTGGTTTACAAGGGCCGCACCGAGGGCATGAACCAGTGGAAGTCGGCACATGCCATTGATACGGACCGCCGCACATTGGAAGATGCCATGGAGGGGGCCGATGTGTTTTTCGGACTGTCCGTTGCGGGAGCGCTGACGCCGGACATGGTGAAGCGCATGGCGAAGAACCCGATTATTTTCGCCATGGCCAATCCCGATCCTGAAATCACACCAGAAGATGCGCATGCGGTGCGGGGCGACGTGATTATTGCCACTGGGCGTTCGGACTATCCCAACCAGGTCAACAATGTTCTGGGCTTTCCCTATATTTTCCGCGGTGCCTTGGATGTGCGGGCGCGCACCATCAATGACGAGATGAAAATTGCCGCTGCCAATGCACTTGCTGAACTGGCGCGCGAAGATGTGCCGGATGAAGTGGCGGCGGCTTATCACGGGTCGCGTTTGACCTTCGGCAAGGAATATTTGATTCCCGTGCCATTCGACCCGCGTTTGATTTCGCGCATTCCCGTGGCCGTTGCCAAAGCCGCGATGGAGTCCGGTGTAGCGCGGCACCATATTGCCGACCTCGATGCTTATGCGGCACAACTATCGGCGCGGCTCGACCCCATTGCTGGCACATTGCAAACGATTTATGCGCATGTGCGGGCGAACCCGAAGCGCGTGGTGTTTGCCGAAGGTGAAGAAGACCGCATGATCCGCGCGGCAAATAGTTTTGCAGCGTCCGGGCTTGGCACCGCCATTCTGATCGGGCGCGAAAGTGTGATTGAGGACACCTTGCGCGCTTCCGGCATTGAGCTTTCAGAAAATGTCGAGATTACCAATGCGCGTATTTCGGATCGCAATGTGGATTACGCCAACCAGCTCTATCAACGCCTGCAGCGCGACGGTTTTCTTCTGCGCGACTGTCAACGCATGGCGAATCAAGACCGTAACGTGTTTGGTGCCTCGATGATTGCGGCTGGTGACGCTGATGCAATGGTCACGGGTTTGACGCGGAACTTTTCGGTGGCGCTTGATAACGTCAGGCGTGCGCTTGATGTGTCCCCCGGCCATACGGCGATTGGTGTGTCGATGGCACTGGTGCGCGGGCGCACGGTTTTCATTGCTGATACGTCAATCCACGAATTGCCGAACTCGGAAGAGCTGGCTTCGATTGCACAGGAAGCTGCAAGCGTAGCGCGGCGCTTTGGCTATGAACCGCGCGTGGCGTTCCTGTCCTATTCCACCTTTGGTTATCCGAAAGGCGACCGGGCCGAATATGTGCGCAAAGCCGTGAAGGTGCTTGAAGGCCGCAACGTGGATTTCGAGTTTGATGGTGAAATGACGGCTGACGTTGCCTTGTCGAAAGAGGCGATGTCGCTTTATCCGTTCTGCCGCCTGACAGGCCCAGCCAATGTGCTGGTCATGCCGGCGGCACATTCCGCTTCGATTTCAACCAAGATGTTGCAACAGTTGGGCGGTGTGACTGTGATTGGTCCGCTCCTGACGGGATTGGCCAAGCCTGTGCAGATAGCCTCGATGTCAGCGACGACGAATGACATTCTCAATCTGGCGGCAATTGCTGCTTATGAAGTGGGTCGATAAAGGGACCGCTTAAACTATTGCAAGCCGTCCCTGAGTTTTGAGATCGGGGACAGTTTGCAAGGTAGAGCAAACGGTCCCCTATACCGGTGCGCCGTAGTGACTGAAATAGCGCGGATTGATTTCTGACACTGGCAGCACGATCAAAACATCTGTGGTGTTGAATTGTTGGTCGATGACAGCACCATCGCCGATGTAACATCCAAGGCGGAGATAGGCTTTGACCAGCGTGGGCAAGTTGCGGATGACGGATTTCTCATTGACGCCAGTCATCGGTTTGCGCTGCATGTTCACATGCAGGTGCGGGAGGGCTGAAACGGTCCAGGCCTGATGTGCGGGTTTGATATTGGCGAGGTATGTGAGTTCATCGGCCAAGGCATTTGCATCGGTGCCGTGCAGACTGGCACAGCCAAGCATCACATCAAGTTTGTGAAAGCGCACGTAATTCCAGATGCCTTGCCACAGAAGTTCAGCGACGGGCTTGCCGCGAAAACCCGCGGCCACACAGGATCGGCCGACTTCGAGAAATTTCAAATCGGGATGGCGCTCCAACAGGGGTGCGAGATCAAATTCTGACTGGGCGTAAAATCCACATTTCTTCTCCGCGATGTCCTGACGCAACAGACGGTAAGTTCCCACGAGTTTTTCGTCTTCGGGCGCGTTGTCCTGGGTCACCAGCAAATGGTCACAGAAGCTGTCAAAGCGGTCGACGTCCAATCGCAATACACTTGCTGTCGGATCTGGCTTTGCCGAAAGTTCTTCATAGAAGACGCGATAGCGCAAGCTTTGGGCTGCGCGAATATCATCCGGCGTGAGGGCGAGGCGCACCGTCAGGCCATTGCGTTGGGCCAGGATCATGGTGCGGGTGTCTAGCAACATGTAACTCATGTTGCACCTTCAACATTATCACATGACAGCGCCGTGACGGTTTACGCGGCCTTGGCGCGGATCAAGCTGGCCAGGGCTTCATCAAGATCGGCCCTGTCGAAAGGTTTCGAAAGATGGCCGTTCATGCCTGATGCCAAACATGCCGCCACATCTTCCGGGCGGGCATTGGCGGTGAGGGCCAGTACAGGCAAAGGCCGCAGTGTGTTTTCGGCTTCGATGCGACGCAAGGCGCGGGTGGCGTCGTAGCCGTTCATCTCCGGCATTTCGATGTCCATCAGGACAGCATCGAATTTCCGGTCGGTTGCGAGGACATCAAGTGCGGCTTTGCCTGATGTGGCCAGGCGCGTTTCATGACCCGCTTTGGTCAGCATGGTTTTGGCCAGTAGCGCATTTACCGGCGTATCTTCCACAAGCAGCAGACGCAGCTTTTTGGTTTTGCGCACTGTTTTGGTGAGCTGACGCAGTTGTGCGGTTTGATCAGCCATATGCTGGCTGTCACGTTCGGTCAGTTGACGCACCAGCGTGGAGCGGCGGACCGGCTTCATCAAGTAGCCGATCGTTGGACGCGCAAGGAGGCGGCGCAGGGTGCGGCGTTCCTCAGGGTTCAAGGTCAGCCAGATTTGCGGAACAGGTTTGTTCTGGCGGGTGCGGCTACGGGCCATGCGGTGCAGCATGGGTGCCGCGTTTGCATCCGTTATGATGGCAGTTGCCGGGCCTGACAAGGCTTCGGCCAGTTCATTTTCACAAGTACACACAACACTTGTCGTAGCGCCTTCACCTTCGAGGTTTTTCTGCAGGTCATAGCGCATCATGGTATCGGGCATGGCGAGTACATAGTGGCGCCCGGTCAGCCGGTTTTCGGCATGGCGTGGGCCGATGACCGAGAGTGGCAGTGTCGCGCTGAAAGTGCTGCCGACACCTGCAATGCTTTCGAGTTGCAGTGTTCCGCCCATGGTTTCGACCAGTGATTTCGAAATGGTGAGGCCCAGGCCCGTGCCGCCATAATGTTTTGCGGTTTGGTCATTGGCCTGCACGAAGTCAGTAAAGAGCCGCGACTGTTCATCTGCCGTCATGCCGATACCTGTGTCGCGCACGTCCAGACGGAGAGCGCCGTCTTTCATTGTGGCTCTGATGGACACGCCGCCAGTTGCAGTGAACTTGATGGCGTTACCGGCAAGGTTAAATAATATTTGTCGCATATGCAGATCGCGGAACGGAAGCACGTCCGGCACGTCCGCAGCGATGCAGGACGAAATTTCGATGCCTTTGGCGTGGGCACGAGGAGCCAAAAGCTCGGTGACGTTTTCAATGACCGAAGCCAAATCAACACTGGCGCTTTTTTGCTGATCGCTGTTTTCAGATTTGGCGCGGTCCAGCATCTCATCAAGAATTGATAAAAGTGTGCGACCAGAGGCATGGGCGATGCCTGCATAGTTTTTCTGTTCAGCCGTCAAGTCAGTTTCAAGCAAAAGACCCAACATGCCGATCACACCATTCAGGGGTGTGCGAATTTCGTGACCCATGTTGGCCATCATACGTTTGCTATCAGGCGTAGCAGTGTTGAGATGCGCGGCGGACTTCGTTGACTGCATATGCTGGTTTTGCGCTCTTGTACTCGAGAGTAAATTCCACATCACACCAAGGGCGGACAACATTGTGCCACCGATGAGTGCTGAACCCGCCAGAAGTAGCTGCTCGCTCAAAGCAAGTTGATGTGCGGTGCGAATGACGCCAACCATTAATACCACTGCCGCCAAAACCTGCACGGGCCACGTCATCCGCTCATCATTGGCGGTGACTGGTGCTGTGTCTGTGGCGCGCCGCATCGGATGCGGTGCATTGAGTTGGATATTGCTCGACATCTAAGGCTCTCGTTTCCTTCGTAGGGAAATTCTCGCGGGTTTTAGTTACATTTGAAATAGCAAGCCCGTGGTGCCTGCAATTGCGGTTAAATCCAGGTAAAGATTCACGCCGCCGCGCGCATCGAAGCTGGCTTCTGCCGATAGCTCAAAGCTTCCGCCAGATGCAGACGCGAAATGCTTTCGCGATGATCAAGGTCTGCAATGGTGCGGGCGACGCGCAGCACGCGGTGAAAACCACGTGCTGACAGGTTCATGGCGTCTGCCGCGTCGCGGATCAAGGCTTGGCCCTTGTCATCAAGTGTTGCAATTTTTTCGAGCACGTGACCATCAGCTTCGGCGTTCAAACGCAAGCTTGGCAGGGCCAGGGCAAGAAAGCGCTGGCGTTGAATGGCGCGGGCTTTGGCCACGCGCAACGCCACGTCGACGCTTTTTTCCTTGGGCGGCGGCAGTGTCAAGTCTGACGCTTTGACTGATGCCAATTCCATTTGAATGTCCATGCGGTCCAGCAGCGGGCCGGAGATGCGGCCCTGATAATCTGCTGCACAGCGTGGGCCCTGCCTGCAGGTATGGCCAGGCTCTCCCGACATGCCGCATTTGCACGGATTCATGGCCGCGACCAGTTGGAAGCGGGCGGGAAAAGTGATGTGATAGTTGGCGCGGGCAATTTGCGTCTCGCCCGTCTCCATCGGTTGACGCAGGGCTTCCAGAACGCGGGATTGAAACTCCGGCAGTTCATCAAGGAATAAAACGCCGTGATGCGCCAGCGCCATTTCACCGGGCTTGGCTTTCAGGCCGCCGCCGACGAGAGCTGGCATTGAGGCTGAATGATGCGGCGAACGGAAGGGCCTTCGCCTTGAAAGCTGGCCCGACTTCAGCTCACCACTCAATGAAGCGATGATGGAGATATCCAACATCTCTCTGGCCTCCAGCGGTGGCAGTATCGAGGGCAGACGTTGGGCCAGCATGGATTTACCGGCACCCGGCGGCCCTACCATGAGGAAATGATGCCCGCCTGCTGCTGCGACTTCGAGCGCGCGTTTGGCAGCTTCCTGGCCTTTGATATCTGCCATGTCCGGCAGTGCCGCGTCGTCGGCCTGAATTTGCGGCTTTGGCCGTGTCAGCACTTGTGTGCCTTTCACGTGATTGATGAGCTGGATCAGCGATTGTGGGGCAAGTATGTCCAGTTCCTCGCCCGCCCAGGCGGCTTCGGCTCCTGAAGCTTTGGGGCAGATCAATCCCAGGTCATTGCCCAGAGCTGCCATGGCGGCGGGCAAGGCCCCTGCAATTGCGAGTATGGAGCCGTCCAGTGCCAGCTCGCCCAACACGGCATAACGGGCCAGAAAATCCGGCGGGATGACGCCGAGGGCTGAGAGTACGGCCAAGGCAATCGGCAAATCGTAGTGACTGCCTTCCTTGGGGAGGTCGGCTGGCGAGAGGTTCACCACCAAGCGCTTGCCCGGAAGTGCGAGACCAATGGCGTGCAGTGCAGCCCGCACCCTCTCCCGGCTTTCGCCCACCGCCTTGTCGGGTAGTCCCACCACTGTGAAAGCAGGCTGACCCGACACAAATTGTGCCTGGCAGTCAACAACGACCCCCTCCACCCCTTGAAAGGCAATCGTCGAACAGCGTGATGTCATGGTCTTGTTCCCCAGCGTTTCAAGATAAGACGTTAGAACGAGTCAATTCCGTCGCGCAAGAACAAAAA
>CAXTLE010000193.1:0-6026 GCA_964244855.1 uncultured Aestuariivirga sp.
GAGCGCTTCCGCAAACACCCGAAGCCCATGTATTACGAGCCCGCATTTCTCGACGCGAAATGGGCGGAATATAAATCACTGAACAAGATTTCCGATGACAATGCTGTCGACCCCGACAGTTTTGCAGTTTGGGGTTTCGAGCAATTGCTGCATCACCGCATTCCGCTTTACGCAAAGATCGCGAAAAACTTCGGCTACACCGTGCGAATGCGTGACATCCCAAATGTCAAAACCGAAGACGATTTTATCACCCTCGTCTCCAACGCCATCGACCAGTCGCAAGTTTAAATATCATGCCCATCCGCATTCCCGATGAATTGCCCGCACGCCGCGTTCTTGAAAAAGAGGGCGTGAACGTCATGACCAAGGCAACCGCCGACCGTCAGGACATCCGGCCCTTGCGTTTGGGCCTGCTCAATCTGATGCCGAACAAAATCAAAACCGAAACGCAATTTGCAAGACTGATCGGCGCTTCACCTTTGCAGGTGGAACTATCACTGGTGCGCATCACCAACCACACGCCCAAGAACACCTCGCAGGAACATATGCTGGCGTTTTACGACGCCTGGGAAGATGTGAAAGACCAGCGCTTTGACGGCTTCATCATCACCGGTGCACCTATTGAGCAAATGCCGTTTGAAGATGTGACCTATTGGAAAGAAATGGCGGCTATTCTCGATTGGACGCAAACCCACGTGCATTCCACCATGCACATCTGCTGGGCGGCGCAAGCGGCGTTGCATCATTTTCACGGCGTCAACAAACACGCATTGCCGAACAAGGCTTTTGGCGTTTATGCCCACCGCAATTTAAATCCCGCTTCAAATTATCTGCGGGGTTTTTCCGATGATTTTGAGATGCCGGTTTCGCGTTGGACGGAAATACGACGCGGCGACATACCCACCAATCGTGGTTTGGAAGTTTTGATGGAGTCCGATGAAAAAGGCCTGTGCCTCATCGACGATCCAGCCCACCGTTCGCTCTACATGTTCAACCACATCGAATATGACACGCGTTCTTTGGCCGAGGAATATGAGCGGGATGTGGCAGCGGAAAAAGCCATTGCCATGCCCGCCAATTATTACCCGCAGGACAATCCGAAACTCCCGCCGGAAAACCGTTGGCGCGCCCACGCACATTTGCTGTTCGGCAACTGGATCAACCAAGTCTACCAGACCACGCCGTTTGACCTCAAAGACATCGGGAAAAAATAAATCGTGAAATATCCGTTTTACGTTCCTATCTCAGGGTCAGCAAAAGGCGGGGACGGGCAGTGACGGGTTTTCAGGACATAGTCGACAGCGGGCGCATTGCCGCTGGTGGATTGAAAGATTTCGCGACCGGACTGGTCAATCCCACGCTGCGATTGGGCGTAACGGGCCTGTCACGTTCCGGTAAAACCGTATTTATCACGGCGCTCGTAAATGCACTGCTCAAAGGCGCACGTCTGCCTGTATTCGACGCCTATGCCAAGGGCCGGATCACCCGCTGTTACCTTGAACCGCAGCCTAACGATGAATTGCCGCGCTTTCCCTATGAACAGAACATGGCAAAACTCAACGGAGAAAACCGTGAATGGCCGGAAGGCACCAGTCGCATCAGCCAGCTGCGCCTGACCATCGAATACGAACCCAGAGGCCTGATTGCCCGCAGCCTGCACGGTGGCAAATTGCATCTGGACATCATCGACTATCCCGGCGAATGGCTGTTGGACTTGCCATTGATGGCGCAGACCTATCAGCAATGGTCACTTGCCACACTGGACGCCGCCCGCAAACTGCCGCGCATCAAACATGCAAGCGCCTGGCTCGACCATGTGCAGAAACATTCCGCCGGCGATGCTTCCGACGAATTGGTCGCTGTAGAAGCCGCCCAACTGTTCACAACCTATCTGGCGCGTTGCCGCGAAAGCGATGTGTCACTGTCCACCTTGCCGCCCGGGCGCTTTCTCTTGCCTGGTGATTTGGCAGGGTCACCCCTATTGTCATTTGCACCCTTGAACTTCACCTCGGAACAGGAGTTTGCCGCAAACTCATTGGGCGCACTGATGCAGCGCCGCTACGACTCTTACGTGGCCAAAGTGGTGAAGCCGTTTTTCTTTGGACACTTCGCAAGGCTAGACCGCCAGATTGTTTTGGTCGATACCTTGACCGCTTTGAACGCCGGGCCTGCTGCTGTTGCCGATTTACGCAATGCTTTCACCGACGTGCTGTCCTGCTTCCGCATGGGCCGCAACAACATGCTGACGGATCTGTTTGGCCGCCGCGTCGACCGTGTACTTTTCGCAGCCACCAAGGCCGATTTATTGCATCATTCAGGCCATGACAAGCTGGAGATAATCCTCCGCACACTGATTGATCAGGCCGCAATCCGCGCCGACGCCACAGGAGCAGCCTATGACATTGCCGCCATCTCCGCCATTCGCGCAACGCGAGAAGCCACCCTCAAACAAAAAGGCGAAGACTTGCCCTGCATTGTTGGAACCCCTGAAAAATCCGAAGTGATTGGCGACACCGAATTTGACGGCCTGAAGGAAGCCGCCGTTTTCCCCGGAGATTTGCCCGATGATCCGCAGGCAGCACTTGATGGCCGCATGGAAAACAAACTGAAATTCGTGAAGTTCCGTCCACCTGTTTTGAAAGACGGCACATTCCCGCATATTCGCTTGGACAAAGCAGTGGAATTTCTGTTGGGAGATCGCCTGCAGTGACTGACAAATCACGTGCCCCGCAAGCTTTCGTGCTTCCCGATGATGCAAATGAAACCGCGAAGCCGACAAAATCAAAAGGCCGTGCCGCTCCACCAACTCTGGTGTTTGAGCCGGAATTGGAACACACGGATTTGGTCACGCTTCCGCAGACCGCAACACCATATGAGCCGCGCCGTTTCCGTTGGCTTGGCCTTTTGGTCAGCGCCTTGTTCGCCCTGTTTTCAATGTGGGCCAGTTTGTCGATTGTGCAACTGGTGCAAAGCTTCTTCGCACTCACACCATGGTTGGGCTGGGTGGCTTTTGGCGTTGCAGGTCTGGCCGCTTTCGCCGCCATCGCAATTATCCTGCGCGAAGTTGTTGGCCTCTGGCGATTGAAGCGCATCGAACACATCCAGGAACTGTCAGCCCGTGCCATCAATCTCGACGAACGCAGTTCCGCTGATACTGTAATCACAGAATTGCAAAACCTCTACGCTGATCGTCCCGATGTAAAATGGGGGCTGCAACAATTCGCCAGCCACCGCGATGATATTCTCGATCCACGCGACCGCGTGAAACTGGCCGACACTTTGATGGTGCAGCCGCTTGATGAGGTGGCCCACAAAATCATCGCCCGCCGCGCACGCCGTGTGACCCTGTTGACCACAGTAACACCCATAGCGATGCTCGACATATTATTCGTCGCCGCGCAAAACTTCGCGATGCTGCGTGAGCTTGCTACACTTTACGGCGGTAGACCTTCCACCCTTTCCACATTGAAACTCGCCCGCATGGTTGCCACGCATTTGGCTGTGACAGGAGGATTGGCGCTGTCTGACAATCTCATTCAACACTTCGTCGGCAAGGGACTGCTCGGTAAACTCTCCTCGCGTTTGGGCGAAGGTGCAGTGAACGGGATTTTGACTTCGCGTATTGGGCTTGCGACAACCGCTGTCTGTCGTCCAATACCACGCGAAGCGGCGACGTCGGAAACCTTGACGAGCTTGCTCAAGGAGGTGCTGACCTTTGGTGACAAGAATGCGGTTAAAGACCTCGATCATTAACCTTTCATTTACCACCATAAATATTTCGCAAAATCATCACTAAAATTCTTCGTAATCTCCGTCCATTGTGACCACCAAGTCGGGAGAGTGGGTTGATGTTCAAGTCTTTGTCAGCAGTGACGGATTTTGCGTCGGTAAAAGCTGATGCAATAAATGCTGCGGCAACACTGAGTGTTGTCACATCGCTAGTGGCTTTGCGTGAATTGGAAAACAAGTGGCATGATCTTGAGAACAATACACAAAATCATGCGAGCGTGTTTCAATCTTTTGATTGGGTAATGGCGTGGGCTGACACTTACATCGCGGATAGCAAGCGCACCTCACTCCACATCATCGCGGGCTACGATAAGGACAAGCTTGTATTTCTCTGGCCTTTGATGCGCACCAAACAAATGGGCTTTGACACGCTGACCTGGCTGACCGAACCTTTCGGGCAATATGGCGATGTGCTGTGCCGTAAGGGTCAAAATTCGAAACAGTGGGTTGAGAGTGCTCTCAACTTCATGAAGCGCTTGCGCGATGTTGATATTCTCCGGCTGCGCCATGTGCGGGCAGACAGTCATCTGGCGATACATGCCACACATTTGCTGCATGATGCGCAGGTGCCAGATGGCGCACCATTTCTTGATCTCACTCAATATGCAACTGAAGACACTTATGATGCGCGATACACATCGACCCAACGCAAACGCCGCAAGAAGATTCGCAAAGCCCTTGAAGAGCTGGGGCCAGTGTCATTTGAACGTTTGACAACAGGTTCAACAGCAGATGTCGCAATGCGCGATGCCATTACAGAAAAAAACGCCTGGCTGTCAGAGCGCGGACGGATGAACCGCGTGCTCGGCTGTCCTGAACATCTCACCTTCCTCAGAAATCTGTCGCGCCGATGCGGCGGAACAGTAGAGGTTGTGGTGAGTGAAATGAAAGCGGGTAACAAGCCTGTATCATGGGAAGTTGGTTTCCGCCATCGCGGCACACATTATGGCTACATCACTTCGCACGTGAACAGGCTGACCGATTTATCACCTGGCCGATTGCACATGGACCAGTCGCAGCGCGATGCTTTAAGTGCCGGCATGGGCAAGTTTGATTTGATGGTGCCAAATGATGCGCATAAGGAATCTTGGTCCTCTGCAGTTGTTGGGACCAATGATTACTACTTGCCGATTTCAACAGCAGGTGCTGCATTGGGCCACGTGTTTATCAGAACCTTACGCCCGCTGTTGCGCAAGGCCTACTACAATATGGATGCGGCCACGCTGCGCAAGCTGAACTGGCGGACGATGTTCAAGTCTAAATCATCACTAGACGGATGATACGATCAATCACAACCTGATGTGACGTCTTCACAGCGATTCTCAAACTTGTCTGCGGACGCTTGATATCGCCCAATACACCGGCGTCAATCAGACGTGTCATAAATCCATCCACATCACGCGGCGGATGCAACAGACCTGACTTTGCAAGGGCTGCACCCAAACCAGACTGAGCCGACCAACGCGGGGAAAACTTAGATACAGGCAAACGATAGATCGACGTGGGCTTTCCCGTAAACAGCATTTCGGAAACCATCGACACACTATCTGACGTGACGACCAATTCGTCGCACATCGACAATGCGGCCTGATAGGGGTTGACACTTTGTCCACGCCGATAGAGCCATTTGGGCACAGTCACCTGCTGCCCCGCCTTGTCGATTGCGCCATCAGGACTGCGGGGTGAATCCAACAGGATTACACTGCCTGAAATATGTTGCGCACGATTATCCAACGCTTTTCCAAAACCGGCGAGATCGCCGTCGTTCAAACGCAGGGGAAATTTGGCGCCTCCGATCACGCCCAAAATCCAGGGTCGCGGCAGGTGAAACCATTCCGTTTTGAACGCCTCCAGGTCTGCTGCAACCACTGTCTTCGGCTGCGCAAACGGCATGGCAGTTTCCATAACATTCGGCGCTGCGGGCAAACCATATTGCGGCGTCGTCACCACAAGGTCAAAATGCTTCAGCGCCATGCGCGGGCGACCGAGTTGCACAAGTTTCGTGTGACCACCAGATTGCAGTTTGATCCACAGCGCCACGGGTGCTGTGCGCTTGCCGGTGGCCACAACAAGATCAGGCCAAGGTGGCCGCAACAGAGATCGCGCGCGCGGCGTGATGTGCGAGACACGTGCACCACCAATCCAATTCGGTACCGCATGCAAACCATTGAAGGCCAGCTGCTTACCCTCAACGCGACCACCCAATTGCAATGCGAGTTCCATCGCCTGCGCGGTGT
>CAXTLE010000194.1:0-5985 GCA_964244855.1 uncultured Aestuariivirga sp.
ATGGTGATGGCAAGCTGAACCAGCAATGAATTGAAACTGCCTGACGGCCCGGTTTCAGCAAGGGTGGCAGATACACCGAAAACGAGGACGGGGACATAGAGGGGCAGGATGAGCAACGCCACCAGCAGGCCGCCCCGGCGCAGACCTGCAGTGATGGCGCCACCGATGGAGGCCAGCAAAGAGAGTGAGAGCGAACCCAGAATCATCGCAAGCATGAGAATGGGAATCGAGGTGGTTTCGATGTTGATGAGAATGCCGAGGAGTGGTGCGATGATGGCGAGAGGGAGGCCGACTGACAGCCAATGGGCCAGAGCCTTGGCGAGTGTCACAAGTTCCAGCGGCAGTGAAATGCCGACGAGCGCATCGAGCGTGCCGTCTTCGTAGTCTTGTTGGAAAATCCGTTCGGCGGTGAGGAGTACTGCCAGCAAGAGCGATAACCACATGATGCCGGGAGCGAGGCGGCGGAGCAGGTTCTGGTCGGGGCCAAGGGCGAGTGGAATGAGGACAAGGACACTGAGCATGAAGGCCAAGGCAGCCCCGGCTCCCCCGCCCTGGCGGAGGCCGAGCGTGAGGTCGCGTTTCAGGATGGCGAGGAAGGCGGTCATGGGGTGGCGACAGAAAGAACCGACACGTAAGTCCCCTCCCAACAAGGGGGAGGGGGAAGAGAGGGGCGTGTTGTCTTGACAGCTTGGACCACGTCATATTTCTCCCAACACAATCGTTTGATCCGGCTTCGCACCGAGATCGCCATGGGTCGCCGCAAATACCATTCCTCCAGCTTTGAGATGCGCGCGGATATGTTCGCGCAACACCTCCTGTGTCGTCACATCGAGCGCTGTCATTGGTTCATCCAGCAGCCATAGTGGCCGATCAACAAGAAACAATCGCGATAGAGTGAGACGCCTGCGCTGGCCTGCCGAGAGCAGTTGCACGGGGTCGTTTTTCAGGGCTTCGAGATTGAAGGCTGCCAGCGCTGGATAAATATCGTCCCCACCCAACACTGCACACCAGAAACGCAAATTCTCGTCCACCGTCATAGACGACTTCATGGCGTCTTGATGCGCGATGAAGTGGAGCTGGTTCGCGATTTCAGATTGACCGTTGAATTTTAGCGTTCCGCCAGCAGCGGGAACCAATCCCGCAATCAGGCGCAACAGGCTGGATTTCCCGGCACCATTGGCCCCGCGCAATTCGGCGCATTGGCCTTGTGTGATGCTGAAGGAGAGATTCGAAAATACAATGCGACCGTTGCGTTCGCAGGAAAGGTTTGTGACGATCAATGCCATGGGCTTGTGCGCCAAGTCCCTCATCCGGCCTTCGGCCACCTTCTCCCGCAAGAAGTGCGGGAGAAGGCATATGCTGTTGCCTTCTCCCGTTTCTTCCAACGGGAGAAGGTGCCCGACAGGGCGGATGAGGGAGACGTGCTCACGCCATATACTGCCCGCCGTTGATCGAGAAGGTAGACCCGGTGATGAAGCCTGCCTCTTCGGCGGCGAGGAAGGCCACGGTACGGGCGATTTCTTCGGGTTCACCCAAGCGGCCAACCGGGATCAATGGCAACACGCGCTTTTCCAGCACGTCCTGAGGAATGGCTTTCACCATGTCTGTGCCAATGTAGCCGGGACATATTGCATTGACGGTGATGCCTTTGGCGGCACCTTCCTGTGCGAGGGCCTTGACGAAGCCGATTTCTCCGGCTTTTGCGGCAGAGTAATTCGCCTGACCCATCTGGCCTTTCTGGCCGTTGATCGATGAGATACAAATCACGCGGCCAAAGCCACGGTCGCGCATGCCACCCCAGATCGGGTTGGTCATGTTGAACAGGGAATTCAGATTGGTGTTGATGACGGCGTTCCACATTTCAGGCGTCATCTTGTGGAACATGGCGTCCTTGGTGATGCCCGCATTGTTGACGAGAATATCAATGGGGCCAAGTGCGGCTTCAACCGATTTAATGCCATCAACACATGCTTGGTAATTCGACACATCCCATTTGAACACGGGGATTCCGGTTTCGGCTTTGAAGGCATTTGCTGCGTCGTCATTACCCGCATAGGAGGCCGCAACAGTGCAGCCTTGTGCCTTCAAGGCTTTCGACACCGCAGCGCCAATGCCGCGTGATCCGCCTGTTACCAATGCAACCCGTGTCATATGTCTCTCCCATTATTGTTCTGACAGTTTCATGTCGGCGGTATAATCCGCCTTGACGTTCTTTGTAACTGCTTGTCCGCATATGACCTTCTTCTGGTCTGCGTCATAGGTCAAGCCCGGCGTGCCATAGAGCTGCCAGCCTTGGGACAGGGCTTCGGAAACGCGGTGGCAGAAGCTTGCGTCATCGGGGCCGGTGAGAAGGCGATAGAGCGTGGTGGTCATGAGCCAATTCCTTGCCTTAAATTCCGCTTGGCCGCAATCGTTTCAAAGCATCGGGCAGGTTGGCGTCCAGTGATGCGGCGAGATTGTCGCGATTCTTGTGCAGCATAAGGCCGAGGAAAATGATCAACAATCCAATGGCTGAGAGGGCAAAGGAAAACAGGATCATGTCGTTGAAGGTGTGAAAGGCGAGTTGGCCGAGATAGGTGGCAATGCCCATGCCACCGAAGACGGCGTAGACCCTGCGATCGAGGAAGAGGCTGAAACCCAGGAGCCCGACATTGATGAGCAGGTATATGAATTTTTGAAATTCAGTGCCGCCGTCACTTGCGGTGAGTCCGCCCCAGAAAGCCGCGGCCCCTGCAATGTGCAGCCAGAAGGCCATGTCTGAGCCGCCGCGCCGTTTCAGGTCCATGGCCCAAGCCACCAGCATGACGAGCAGGCCAACGATGATCGACACCAGGCGCCTGGTGCTGAAATCATAATTATAGTCATAGGTGCCAAGGGGTGAGCGCACAAACCACACCGCCACATCCATGGAGAAAAACCAAAGTGCTACGGCAGCGATCAACAGGATGAAGGAGAAGCGGTAAAAATATGCGGAAACGGCGGCAACACTGACAGTTGCAATTTCCATATAGATCCAGCTGCCATTTATATAGGGGTAGAAATTGTGATATTCGCCGGGATCACCCTGCGCGTATTTCCAAAGATCAAGCGCGTCCTGAATGCCGTAGATGATCATCGGCACCATGGACACGGCAACGGCAATCAGCAGCCCGCCGGGTATGCGCAGGGATTTTCTGGTCCAGAGATAATGGCCAGCGACAGCAGAAACCACGGCATAGGCTGTGCCACAGGTGGCAAGCGCCCAACCACCCATGCGGTTGAAAGCATCATTGGTGAAGAGACCCATGGCCCCGATGATGATGAGGGCTCCCACGTACCAGAGTACATGGGTAAGATCGAAGCGGGGGGTGGTGGAGTTGGATTTGCGATTTGCAAAGAATGTCGAAATCTCAGCCAGCTTGGCGGCATCAATGATGCCGGCGGAGTGCAGGGCTGAGAGATCGTCTTTCGTCACTGTGCAGGTTCCCTTTGGGTTTTGCCGTGAGATTCACACATTACAATGTTGAAGTGATGATGAAAGATTTTTGTTGTCGGCACAGTTTTGATAAATCTGTTTACATTTACATCCCGTTCATAATATGTTCCGACTCAAGATCAATTGATGGAAACCTGGTTGTGACGCTGACTTCGCTGGAAATTTGTAGTGGTGCGGGCGGGCAGGCTCTAGGTTTGGAAATGGCCGGATTTCATCATGCGGCATTGGTGGAGATCGATAGAGCGGCTTGCGCCACACTTCGCCATAATCGACCTAACTGGAACGTTCTCGAAGCAGATGTATCAACGTTTTCCGGCATACCCTTTCGCGGGATGATTGATCTGCTTGCCGGCGGCGTGCCGTGCCCACCCTTTTCGAAAGCGGGCAGGCAACTTGGCGCAAGTGATGAGCGTGATCTTTTTCCGGAAGCCTTGCGTCTTGTTTCGGAAATCAGGCCGAAAGCAGTGATGCTTGAAAATGTGCGGGGACTGCTTGATCCGATTTTCGAATCTTACCGTGCTGCACTATCAGCACAATTTTACAGGCTTGGATATGAGACTTGTTGGAAATTGTTGCACGCATCAGATTTCGGGGTGTCTCAATTGCGCCCGCGAGTTGTTCTCGTTGCCATTGACAGAAACATATCGAGTAAATTTATATGGCCAACTCCAAATCTAAAAAAGCCGCCAAATGTGGGTGAGTTATTACATGATCTTATGGCTGTTGATGGTTGGACAGGTGCAGCCGCGTGGAAGCAATATGCGTGCTCGATTGCTCCAACACTTGTTGGCGGTTCAAAAAAACATGGCGGACCTGATCTTGGCCCAACGCGGGCGCGCAAGGCTTGGGCAGAACTGGGTGTTGATGGTATTGGTATTGCGGACTTGCCTCCGACCATAGATCACGTGGGCATGCCCCGTTTGACGGTTCGTATGACAGCGCGCGTACAAGGCTTTCCAGATTCTTGGCACTTTGTCGGAAAGAAGACACCTGCTTACCGTCAAGTGGGAAATGCCTTTCCGCCACCTGTTGCTGCGGCAGTTGGTCGGCAAATCGCGAAATTGTTGAATAACGCGTTGGAAGCCAAGGCGCTTGAAGCTGCATGAAGCGGGATGGTGCAAAAACCAAACTTCGCAAATTCTTCACTGATCATCTTGGTGAGGTCGTCAATTCGACTATGCTGCAACAGATAGCCGATAGCAGCGAGTGGGGTCGCCGGGTTCGGGAACTCCGAAATGAAGAAGGCATGAATATCATCACGCACAATGATGATAGTTCATTGAAGCCCGGCCAGTACAGGCTCGTAGACTTGAAAATTAAACCAGCCTTTGCACGCGGTATCTCCAAGGAAACGCGAGCCTTTATCTTGGATCGCAATGGATTTACCTGTCAAATGTGTGGTGCGGTTGCCGGAGAGCCTCACCCATATGATCAAGGTGGACGAAAAACCCGCCTCCACATCGGTCATATTATCGACAAATCAATGGGAGGAACGGATGACGCAAGCAATCTCCGCGCAATTTGCTCAGTGTGCAACGAAGGTGCCAAAAACCTTACACTACCGCGACCCGACTGGATGAAACTAGCTGCGCAAATCAGACGCGCGCCGGGCGATGTGCAGATTCAGGCACTCGAATGGTTGATCGGGAAATTCCCCGATCAAACCAAGAAAATTGTTGCGAAGAAAAAGTAGCCCTACCGCTCCACACACATCGCCACGCCCATGCCACCGCCGATGCAGAGTGTTGCCAGGCCTTTTTTCGCGCCTGATCTTTGCATCTCAAACAGCAGCGTGTTGAGCACGCGTGCACCGCTTGCGCCCACGGGATGGCCAATCGCGATGGCGCCGCCGTTTACGTTGACGCGTGCCGGATCCCAGCCCATGTCCTTGTTGACGGCACAAGCCTGTGCGGCGAAGGCTTCGTTGGCTTCGATGAGGTCAAGGTGTTCGGGTTTCCAGCCCGCTTTGGCCAAGGCGGCGCGCGATGCCGGGATCGGGCCTGAGCCCATGATGGCGGGGTCGACGCCGACGCTGGCCCATGAGACGATGCGGGCAAGCGGCGTGAGGCCGCGCTTTTCAGCTTCCTTTGCACTCATCAGGATCACGACGGCTGCACCGTCATTGATGCCGCTGGCGTTGGCGGCTGTGACTGTACCATCTTTCTGGAAGGCGGGTTTCAGTTTGGCGATGCCGTCGAGGGTCACACCCTTCTTGATATATTCGTCGTCTGACACAATCACATCGCCCTTGCGGCCGGAAATGGTGACGGGGGTGATTTCGTCCCTGAACTTGCCTGCGGCCTGGGCCGCTTCGGCCTTGTTCTGGGAGGCGACGGCGAAGGCGTCCTGCTGGTCTCTCGTGATTTGCCATTGCTTGGCCACGTTCTCGGCTGTGGTTCCCATGTGATAGCCGTTGAAGGCATCCCACAACCCGTCGCGGATCATGGTGTCGATCATTTGGAAGTCACCCATTTTCACACCATCGCGCAGATGGGCGACATGGGGAGCCT
>CAXTLE010000195.1:0-5972 GCA_964244855.1 uncultured Aestuariivirga sp.
AGGCTGCCGCTGCCCATTTCATTGGGGCCGACGCCGGCTTTTGCGGGCGTGAAGAAACCTGCCAGCAGAAAACTTAACGCCAGCAGCACGGCGACAGTGGTATCGATAATGGTTTTGATCCGGCCGTTTTGGCCGCCGGAACGCGCGAATGTGGTCACTTTAATCCTCCGAAGTTTGAAGCCCCGGTTGATTTAACTACGCGTGATGAAAGCCCGCCGCCAACGTGAAGTCCATCTTTCTTCTGCCGGAATCATCATGGCAAATGCTAGTCTGTGTGGAAATGTGCGGATTTGTGCGGGAACGACCATGACGGATGAAGACCTCTCAGCGGAAGAGAATGCGCGCATCAGCGCCGTGATCCGCGAGGAACTTGCAAAACGGCGGATGACGCGGGCGGGATTGGCTGATCATGCCAAGCTGTCGTTGTCGACTTTGGAAAAGGCGTTGTCAGGGCAGCGACCATTCACATTGGCAACTGTGGTGCGGCTGGAAACGTCGCTGGCTGTGAAGCTGCGAAAATCCGGCAATGGTCATGCCGTTGACAATGCAACAGCTCCTGATTCACTTGGATCTTATTCGCGGCCTGCGGTAAAATGGCTGGAGGGCAACTACCTGACACTGCGGCCTTCGTTCAGTGTGGCCAAGGCGGTTTATGCCTATCGCACGGAAATCAGTTGGGACAAGACACTGTCGTATCTGGTTTTTCAGGAAAGTGATCGGCTGGATTCGGCTTACAAGCAAGATGGTTCGGTGGCGGTGCCGCATCAATCGGGTTATATTTATCTCACTACGAACAAACACGGCCAACACCGCATGGCGACTTTGACAAGGCCAATGGTGGGCGGCGAAATGTTTGGCCTATTGGCCACACTGCAATCCGGGCGCGGGGCCACGTTGATGCCGATTGCGGTGCCGATTGTTTTGGCTCCGGTTGCAAGTTTTGGAGAAGATTTGCGCTTTGGGTTGATAACTGCGGATGACGGGCTTTATCCGGCCTATGAGAAATTGCTCCGGCGCTGTGTCAAGGAACCATTCGTAATATTGCAGGAAGAATAGTAATTAATTATTAAGTGTAGTTTTACTTTACGCGCCTCAGGGCTTTTGATAGCTTGCATTCAGCTGGCAAGAATTCTACTTGAAGGTGTAATGCGTTTTTAATGCGTACTTTTGCGAGCAAACAATTGAGGGTTCGGTGACCGTAATGACAAATTTCAAAGCTTTTGCATTGGCCTCTTTTTTGGCTTTGGGGCTTTGTGCTCCAGCGCAAGCCACAACCGTTTTGTTTTCAGATGACTTCAATTCCAATCCTGCCGACCACTTGAATGGAACTCCCAATGGTTGGACCATGGCCAAGGGCGTTGTGGATATTATTGGTGGACCAGGAACATCCTTCGACTGGTATCCCGGCAATGGCAGCTATCTGGATCTTGACGGCTCAATCGGGGCGCTAGGACAAGATTCGATTCTCAAAACCATAAGTTCGTTTACATTCGGCGCGGGCTCTTATCGTTTCAGTTTTGACTATGGTCTGAACCACAACGACGGTGGCGGAGACAGCGACGTGATCGAAGCTGGCGTTTTCGACGGCACATCCTATATCCCGGTGATCCTGGCGAATGCCGCAGCCCTTGGCACCGGCAGCAGCCTGTTCACATCAGCAAGTGGAAGTTGGCTTTTGGCGGGTGGCCCGATAACCGGACAATTCTATATTCGCGGGCTCAGCATTGGCGGCGTGGACCAAAGTGGCGGCATAGTTGATAACTTCAAAGTCTCGGCTGTTCCACTTCCGGGCGCAGCACTGCTCTTGCTGACGGGTCTCGGCGGATTGGGCGGGATTTCGCGCTTCCGCCGTCGTTCCGCCTGATGTGTTGATATGGATTGAAAGGGCGGTCTGTTGGCCGCCTTTTTTATGCAGGTTTTGGTCGCTTCACTTGAACTGCAGACTTCTTTACGAGTTCGGACAGGCCATTGCCGCCGGCCTCTATGTGCGCGAAGAAATCTTGGCGCATGCGGGGCTCCCAGAATTTGCTGATATGATCTGAGATACCATCGATAGCTTCTTTCTCGCTGTAGCTTTTGAAAAAATCGCTGATCTGGTTGGCCATGCGGACCATGTCTTCAGTTTGCATTCTATTCTCCGTCAAACATCATGACACCCTGTTTTGACAAGGCGGCAAGGGTGAGGCCTGCTTCTTTTGCGAGGCGATGGGCGAGGGCGGTGGGGGCCGAGACTGTGGCCAGGGCACTGATGCCTGCATGTGAGCATTTCTGCACCAGTTCGAAAGAGCAGCGGGATGACATCAGCACAAAGCCGTTCTGAGGCTGGGCGCGGGATCGTGCCATCGCACCGATCAGCTTGTCGAGGGCATTGTGGCGGCCTACATCTTCGCGCGCCAGCAGAATTGATCCGTGTACGGAACACCACGCGGCGGCGTGGACGGTGCGGTTGACGGCGTTCATAGGTTGATGATTGGGGAGATCATCGAAAGCGCGGGCGACGGCTTCGGGATTGAGTGGGGTGTGCGGGAGTTTGCCTGTGGGCATACGAATGGCATCAGTCATGTCTTCAATGCCACAGAGTCCGCAGCCGACGCGGCCTTCGAGGGAACGCGAAATCATCCGTTCACGGATGATATTGGCTTCATCAATGGCGATGTCAGCAGTGAAGCCTTCGTCTTGTGGCATGATCAGGATGTTGGTGATGTGGGACGCGTGGGCGATCAGGCCTTCGGAGAGGGCGAAACCGATGGCGAAGTCTTCGAGGTTCGCAGGCGTTGCCATCATCACGGCGTAGGGTGTGGAGTTGAGTTGCAGGGCAACGGGGACTTCTTCGGGGAGGAGCCAGATGGTTGAGGTGCCGTTCAGTGTGCCGTTGACGAATTGAGATGCGGAATCGTTGATACACCCCCTCCCGGCTTCGCCGCACTCCCCCGGCGAAGGCGCCGAGGGAGAAAGAGGTATTTTCTCCCTCGGCTTTTTGGCCGGGGGAGTACCCCGAAGGGGGGAGGGGGTATTTCCGCGCATTCGATTTTAACTCACTCCGCAGCCACGCGCTTGTTTTCGCGTTCGCGGGTTTCCCATTCATCTTGCCAATCGGATTGGCGGTTGGACAAGGTCACTTGCACTGCCGTCACTTTATACTCCGGACAATTCGTCGCCCAGTCTGAAAATTCCGTGGTGATGACGTTGGCACCTGATACCGGATGATGGAACGTGGTGTAGACCACGCCTTGGGCCATGCGTTCGGTGACATCAGCGCGAAGCGATGTCGCTCCCATGCGGGAAGCGATTGATAACATCTGCCCATGCTTGATGCCCCGCACTTCGGCGTCGTGGGGGTGAATTTCAAGAACATCTTCGGTGTGCCACGTAATGTTATCGGTGCGCCTCGTTTGGGCGCCCACATTATATTGCGAGAGAATGCGGCCTGTTGTCAGGATCAGCGGGAACTCACGTGTGGTGCGTTCATTCGTTGGCACATATTCGGTGATCATGAAGCGGCCGAGGCCGCGCACGAATTTGTCCACATGCATGATCGGCGTGCCATCGGGGGCGGCGTCATTTACGGGCCACTGCAGGGAACCCAACTCGTCGAGGCGGGCGAAAGAGACGCCCTTGAAGGTTGGCGTGAGGGCCGCAATTTCGTCCATGATCTGCGCGGCGTTATCATAGTGCATGTCATAGCCCATGGCTTGCGCGAGGTCGCAGACCACTTGCCATTCGTGCTTGCCCTGCAGCGGCTTCTTCACCTGGCGCACGCGGTTGATGCGGCGTTCGGCATTTGTGAATGTGCCATCTTTTTCGAGGAAAGAAGTGCCCGGCAAAAACACGTGGGCGAAGGCAGCGGTTTCGTTCAGGAAGAGATCCTGCACAACGACGCATTCCAGGCTTTCGAGGGCATGGGTCACGTGATTGGTGTTGGGATCGGACTGGGCGATGTCTTCGCCCTGAACGTAAAGGCCCTTGAAGGTGCCTTCGACGGCGGCATCAAACATGTTGGGAATGCGCAGGCCCGGTTCATCGTCCAGCGTGGCGTTCCACACGGTCTCGAATTGTTGGCGCACCGTGTCATCACTCACATGACGATAGCCCGGCAGTTCATGGGGGAAGGATCCCATGTCACAGGAGCCCTGCACATTGTTCTGGCCTCTGAGAGGATTGACGCCCATGCCGCGCTGGCCGATGTTGCCTGTGAGCATCGCAAGATTGGCCATGCCCATGACCATTGTCGAGCCTTGGGAATGTTCGGTAACGCCGAGGCCGTAATAGATCGCGGCTTTGCCACCAGTGGCATAAAGGCGGGCGGCACCGCGAATAGCTTCGGGGTCCACACCTGCGACGAGGCCGAGGACTTCGGGTGAATTCTTCCGTTCACGGATGAATTCTGTCCAGCGGGCGAACTCGGCTTGATCGATACGCTCCGCAATGAAGGCTTTGTTTTCCAGACCTTCGGTGATGATGGTGTGGGCCATGGCATTGATAATCGCCACATTGGTACCGGGCATCAGTGGCAAGTGGAACTGCGCCTTGACGTGGGGCGAGCGCACGGAGTCAGTTTTGCGCGGATCGACGACGATGAGTTTGGCGCCGGAGCGGAGACGCTTCTTCATCCGGGAGGCGAAGACAGGGTGGCCGTCGGTTGGATTGGCGCCGATCACCAAAATCACATCGGCTTCTTCCACCGATTTGAAATCCTGCGTTCCGGCAGAAGTGCCGAAGGTTTTTGAAAGACCGTAACCCGTGGGCGAATGGCAAACGCGGGCGCAGGTATCGACGTTGTTGTTGTGGAAGGCGGCGCGGATCATTTTCTGCACAACATAAACTTCTTCGTTGGTGCAACGTGAGGAGGTGATTCCGCCAATTGAGCCACGGCCGTATTTTTCCTGGATCGATTTGAAGCGGGTGGCAGCATGAGTGATCGCATCGTCCCACGACACTTCTTTCCACGGGTCAGTGATCTTGTCGCGGATCATCGGCGAGGTGATGCGGTCCTTGTGGGTGGCGTAGCCGAAAGCGAAGCGGCCCTTGACGCAGGAGTGGCCTTCGTTGGCGCCGCCGTCCTTGTAAGGCACCATGCGCACGACATCATCGCCCTTCATTTCGGCCTTGAAGGAACAGCCGACGCCGCAATAGGCGCAAGTCGTCACAACGGAATGTTCGGCCTGGCCTTTGGCGATGACGGATTTTTCGGTGAGGGTTGCGGTGGGGCAGGCTTGCACGCAGGCGCCGCAGCTTACGCATTCGGAATTCAGGAAGCCTTCGTCCATGCCGGCTGAAACATGGGAGGCGAAGCCGCGACCGTCGATGGTGAGAGCGAAAGTGCCCTGCACTTCTTCACAGGCACGGACACAGCGGTTGCAGACGATGCATTTTGCGGGATCAAAAGTGAAATAGGGGTTCGACTCGTCCTTGGCCTTGAAGCGGAAGTTTTCTTCGCCGGAAGGTCTTGTGGCTGAAGTGTGGTTGTCGCCGGCGTAGCCATAGCGCACATCACGCAGGCCCACGGCTCCGGCCATGTCCTGCAATTCGCAATCGCCGTTAGCCGCACAGGTGAGGCAGTCGAGCGGGTGATCTGAGATATAGAGCTCCATCACGCCCTTGCGCAGATTGGCCAAGCGATCCGTCTGTGTACGGACTTTTATGCCTGCCGCGACGGGCGTGGTGCAGGAGGCGGGGGTGCCCTTGCGGCCTTCGACTTCAACGAGACACAAGCGGCAGGAGCCGAAGGCATTGATCGAATCCGTGGCGCAGAGCTTGGGGATCTTCGTGCCAAGCTCCATGGCGGCGCGCATGATGGAAGTGCCTTCGGGCACGGTGATTTCGTGGCCGTCGATTTCGAGGGTGACCATCACTTCGGATTTTGAAGCGGGGGTGCCGTAGTCGGTTTCTTTGATCAGCATGATTGGTCCTCACGGCGGTTGTCCCTCATCCGTCTCGCGCTTCGCGCGATCCACCTTCTCCCGCAAGCGGGA
>CAXTLE010000196.1:0-5963 GCA_964244855.1 uncultured Aestuariivirga sp.
CTTCATCAAGCTTGAACGGCTTGATGATGGCTTCGATCTTCTTCATGTGGGTTTACGCCTCGTTAAGGATTGATCGCGGAGTTGCAGGGGGCGTGCCAGATGAGACGAGCAATGAATTCATAAGCTTACCGAAGTGATCCTGATCTCAACATCAATAAATGACTAATAATGATGCAGATTGTATGATTTTTAATCAGATTTGGCAACCATAGCTTTTGCGCTTTGGGGGTGGAAAAAACGAGCTATCCTGTTCTGAATTCAAATCCCGGGAGGACGCAAGGTGTATCTGGAAAAATTCAGGCTGGACGGCAAGGTGGCTGTGGTCACAGGCGCGGCGAGAGGCATTGGTTTTGCGACGGCTGAAGCACTGGCGGAGGCAGGGGCGATCGTCGTCATTGCTGACATGGATAAAGCCCAAGCCACGAAGGCGGCATCGCAACTGGGCGGTAAGGCCGATTCAATTGTGCTTGATGTTACAGACCCGCGCGCCGTGGAGCGGGCGCAAACCGAAATCGTCAAGCGCCACGGCAAGGTCGACGTCCTCGTCAATAATGCCGGTATTGCTATTTCCTTCAAACCCGCCGAGACCATGGATGACTACACCTGGAACAAGGTCATCGACGTCAATCTCAACGGCGTGTTCTGGTGCTGCCGCAGCTTTGGCAAGGCCATGCTGGAGCAGGGTGGTGGCGTCATCGTCAACGTCGGCTCGATGTCAGCTGACATCGTGAACTATCCGCAGGAGCAGGCCAATTACAATGCCTCGAAAGCGGGCGTGCATCACCTCACGCGCTCGCTGGCGGCGGAATGGGCGGAGCGCGGTGTGCGCGTCAACGCCGTGGCGCCCACTTACATCGAAACCGATCTGACGCGCGAAGTGGCGCTCGACCCCGAAATCCGCAAACACTGGATCGGCGGCACGCCGATGGCGCGGATGGGACAACCGTCGGAGATTGCGAGCGTCATATTGTTTTTGGCCAGCGACGCGTCGAGTTTGATGACGGGGAGTATCGTGAGTGTAGACGGCGGTTATACCTGCTGGTAGCTGCAAGTTAGCGTCTCTCAATCGAAAGTAATGAACCCGTGACTGACACCATCATCCGCCCCGCCGCTGCCAAAGACGAAGCCAGATGGCGGGCTTTGTGGGCGGGTTATGTGGCCTTCTACCGCGCCACTGTCAGCGAGGAAGCAACCGCCAATACCTGGGCATGCATACTTGATCCCGACAGCAACATTGATGCGCTGGTGGCCGAGGTCGATGGCCATGTCATCGGTATTTGCAACTATCTGTTCCACGACAACACCTGGAGCACGCAGCAGATTTGTTATTTGCAAGACCTGTTCGTTGATCCTGCTGCACGGGGTGGTGGGGCTGCCAAAAAACTTATTCTCGCCTGCGAAGAGAAGGCGAAGGAAAAGGGCGCATTCCGGCTCTATTGGCAAACTCAGGAATATAACGCCGCCGCACGTTCACTCTACGATACCATCACGCCGCGGTCGTCGTTCATCGTTTACCGGAAGAATATCTAACGCCAACTATACCAATCCGTAATTACACTTCTGCCGCCAACGCCGCTACCACAGCGGCATGAAACAGATCATTCTCGCACTACTTCTCACCGCTGTTCCCGTGGCAGCATTCACTGGTTTTCAGGTTTACATGATGCCGCATCAGGCGGTCGCTGCTGAGGCCAAGAGCTTGGGCGATCTCACCGCGATGAGCGCCATTGTCGCCGATGTCACGGCCATCGCCGCAACGGGTGACTTCGCGAAAGCCGAAACCCGCATCACCGATTTTGAAACCGCTTGGGATGATGCTGAAGCCACCATGCATCCGCTCAATCCTGAGGCTTGGGGTTTTGTCGATACTGCTGCCGACCATGCGTTGAAAGCCCTGCGCAAGGGCACACCAGACGCTGGCAAGATAACAGAAACATTAGCGGCCTTGAGGGCGGCGCTGGCCAATCCATCAGCTTCGACGGGCGGGGGCACCGTCGTCAAAGTCGCTGGCATTGAAGTGACGGATGCAAACGGCCATGCCATTCCCTGCGAGACCATGTTGAAGACGCTTCGTGATGCCATCGCCGCTGGAAAAGTTGCAACCGACAAGGCCGGCGCTGCCGCAGATTTCGTGACCAAGGCGACCGAACGCTGCAATGCTGACGATGATGTTCACGCCGATGAGTTTTCAGCGCAAGGCCTGGCTTTGGCCGCGAAATAGGATTCAAAAGCATGACAACCACACAATTCAACCGCGTGCCGAAAGTAACGTTTGATTTTTGGCTGATCAAACTGATGGCTGTTACCATGGGCGAAACGGCGGCGGATTATCTCGCTGTCAATCTTGGCCTTGGTCTCACCATGACCTCCCTCATCATGGCGGGCATTCTGGTCTTCGCCTTGATTTTGCAGTTTGCCCAAAAGCGTTACGTGCCATGGTCCTATTGGTTGGCCGTGGTGCTCATCAGCATCGTCGGCACTTTGGTTACGGATAATCTTGTTGATAATTTCGGTGTCACGCTGGTCGCCTCCACGATTGGCTTCACGCTGGCCTTGGCTGCGACGTTTGCGCTTTGGTACAACTCTGAAAAAACCCTCTCCATCCATTCGATTTATACAAACAAGCGCGAAGCTTTTTACTGGCTGGCCATTCTCTTCACCTTTGCCCTTGGCACCGCTGCGGGCGATCTGGTTGCCGAACAATTCGGCATTGGCTATCTTGGCACGGGCATCCTCTTCGGCATGATTATTGCGTCCTATGCGGTTGGATATTTCTTTCTGGGGCTTGATGCGATCCTCGGCTTTTGGCTGGCCTATATTTTCACCCGCCCACTCGGTGCATCCTTCGGTGATCTGCTCTCACAGCCGCATGAATATGGCGGCATGGGTCTTGGTACGATTATCACCAGTGTGCTTTTCCTCAGCGCCATTGCGGCCATCGTGATTTATATGAGCGTGACACATGAGGGCGAAGAACGAGTGACAGCGGCCTGATCGCTTTCACTTTTTGATATGCCGCAACAATTCCGCCAAATCTTTCGTCCGCATTTCATCGAGCTTTTCGTGCAGTGCCATGATTTCGATTTCAGCCTTCAGGTTGACCTCGTAGTCATGCGCCGCATCCAGCCGGTCTTTGGCGGCTTGGCGGTTTTGCGACATCATGATGATCGGTGCTTGTATTGACGCCAGCATTGACAGGAACAGGTTGAGCAGAATGTAAGGGTAGGGATCAAAACCCTTGCTCAGCATCAGCGAATTCAGAGCCACCCAAAACACCAGCACCGCGCCAAACATTATCATGAAGGTCCAGGAGCCGCCAAAACTCGCCACGCGGTCTGCCAGCTTCTCGCCGAAGGTGAGGGCCTTGTCGTGTTCGATATTGGTATCGCGCGATACGGCTAAATTGCGGGCAATACGCTCGATCACCTTGCGTTCGCGCAAGGGAATGTTGTTGTAGTCGCTTTGCAGCAAGCGCTGCGCCAAACGTTTTACGGGGTCGTCACTGGTCATGGTCTTGCCTACAAGGGCGTGACGATAGCACGTTTAACCCATCTAGCCTTTCCCACATGACTCAGTTAGTAAGCGCCAAATCATTTTTTGAGGAGCGTTCATCATGGCAAAATCACCCGCTAAAAAACAGAAAATCGCATTGCTCACAGCGGGTGGTTTGGCACCCTGCCTTTCAGCATCGGTCGGCTTTCTCATCGATATGTATTCGAAGAAGCTGCCGAAGGCCGAGATCATTGGCTATCGCAACGGCTATATGGGTCTGCTCAAGGGCTGGTCGATTCCGGTGACAGCACAAGTCCGCAAGAACGCGCTGGTGTTGACGCAGCATGGCGGTTCACCCATCGGCAATTCCCGCGTCAAGCTCACCAACGTCAAGGACTGCATCAAGCGCGGCCTGGTGCAGGAAGGCCAGAACCCCTTGCATGTGGCAGCGGAGCAATTGGTGAAAGACGGCATCACCATTCTGCACACCATCGGCGGTGATGACACCAACACCACGGCGGCGGATCTCGCGGCCTATCTCGCCTCCAACAATTACAATCTCACTGTCGTGGGCCTGCCAAAAACCATTGACAATGACGTGATCCCCATCGCGCAAACGCTGGGCGCTGTCACGGCGGCAGAGCAGGGTGCCATCTTCTGGGAAAACGCCGTCAACGAGCAAAGCACCAATCCGCGCATGCTGCTGATCCACGAAGTCATGGGCCGCAACTGCGGCTGGCTGACGGCGGCAACGGCGGATGTTTATCGCCAACGTTTGAAGAAGCAAAAATTCCTGCCCGGTTTTAACTTGCCAATGGCCTACAAGGACATCGACGCCGTCTATCTGCCAGAGCTGTCAATTGATCTCGATGCAGAAGCCGCACGTTTGAAAAAAGTCATGGACGAAGAAGATTGCGTGACTATCTTTTTAAGTGAAGGGGCCGGCGTCGAGGACATCGTTGCGGAAATGCGGGCACGCGGCGAAGAACCCGAACGCGACGCCTTCGGCCATGTAAAAATCGACAAGATCAATCCGGGTGCTTGGTTTGCGAAGAGATTTGCGGACATGGTGGGCGCGGAGAAAACCCTGGTGCAGAAGTCAGGCTATTTCGCGCGCTCGGCCAAGGCAAACAAGGAAGACCTGACGCTGATCAAGAAGATGTGCGTGGAAGCGGTGAAGAGCGGGCTTAAAGGTGTGAGCGGCGTCATCGGCCACGACGAAGAGAAAAAAGGCAAGCCGATGCGCGCGATTGAATTTCCGAGGATCAAGGGCGGCAAGAATTTCGATGTGAAGACGAAGTGGTTTGACGGGTTATTGAAGGAGATCGGGCAGCCGAAGGGGAAGACGGTGGTGGTGGGGCATTGAGCGTGCGGCGCATGCTTCGAGGCCCGCGAAGGGGCGGGCACCTCAGCATGAGTGGGAGTTGGACGAACAGCTCCCCTCACCCTGAGGTGCGAGCCCTTGCGAGCCTCGAAGGGTACGCCACAGGCTCAATCGGTAGGTAAGCGGACGCTTCCCTTTATAACCTTTCCAAACCTCCCTCATCCGGCCTTCGGCCACCTTCTCCCGTTGGAAGAAACGGGAGAAGGCCCATATGATTATCGCCTTCTCCCGCTCCTCCCAGCGGGAGAAGGTGCCCGACAGGGCGGATGAGGGGAGACTGCTCCAATCTCAGACCATTAACCCGGATACCGTTAATTACGGTGACAGTACATTCAACTATCTCTCCCCCCTTCCCGCGAAGAGGCGCAGGGAGGGGGGAAGGGCTTGCTCTCTCCCTCAATCTGCCTTTACACAAGCTTTCGACTCAGAAGTCTGATGTCTCTGCCAAAGCCGTAGCCCGGACTCGTGATACGCTATGCTTATTTGTGGCGGCGTGAAGCGGAGCAGGGGCGAGAACATGGTGTCAAGGATCGACCCTGTGTGGTGGTGCTTGCTGTGAAGCGTGACGGCGGCAAGACCCGTGTTGTTGTGGCACCCAACACACATGCCCCACCTGCAAACAGTAAAAAAGCACTGGAACTTCCAGCGCAAACCAAAGAGCGCCTTGGCCTTGACGAGCAAACTTCCTGGATCGTCACACAGGAAGTGAATGTATTCACCTAGCCCGGCCCTGATCTCAAAAGCATTGATACAAAAGCGGGTCGGCGTTTTGCATTTGGATATTTACCGTCGAAGCTCACCATGCAACTCATCGAAGCGGTGAGACGACATGCAAATAAAGGATCGGCAGAAATGGTGCACCGATCAGAGTGAAACGAAGGGGAAGACAGTGGTGGTGGGGCATTGAACCCGTGGCGCATGCTTCGAGGCCCGCAAGGTGGCGGGCGCCTCAGCATGAGGGGGTATACAGGTCTCCCTCATGCTGAGGTGCGAGCGCCTTCGCGAGCCTCGAAGCACGCACGCTCTACCCCGTCAAAATAAATTCCCAACCCCGAAAATAACGCTTGACATTGTTCCTAATATGTTC
>CAXTLE010000197.1:0-5911 GCA_964244855.1 uncultured Aestuariivirga sp.
AGATGGCTGAAGAGTCATACATTCGCGGTCTCACCCACGGCACCATGCATCTCTCGATTGGGCAGGAAGCCTCCGCCGTTGGCATCTGCATGGATTTGACAGACAGGGATTACATCACCTCCACCCATCGCGGCCACGGCCACTGCATTGGCAAGGGTGCGGAAGTGAAATTCATGTTCGCCGAATTCTTCGGTAAGGAAGAAGGCTATTGCCGGGGCAGGGGCGGCTCCATGCATATCGCCGATGTGGCCACGGGTAACCTCGGTGCCAATGGTATTGTCGGTGGCGGTCTGCCCTTGGCCACGGGTGCGGCCCTCGCCATCAAGCAGCGCAAGGGCAAGGACGTCGCCGTATGTTTCTTTGGTGATGGTGCCAACAATGAAGGTGCGTTTCACGAGTCACTGAACATCGCCGCCGTGTGGAAATTGCCGGTGGTCTATGTCTGCGAGAACAATCAATACGGCATGTCGGTCTCAACCGAACGTTCAACCGCTGTGAAGGACGTTGCAACCCGCGCCATTGCCTACGATATGCCCGGCGTCGTCGTTGACGGCAACAACATCGCCGATGTCAACGAAGCCATGATGGTGGCAATGGACCGGGCGCAAAACGGCGATGGCCCCTCACTGATCGAATGCAAGACTTACCGCACCCGCGGCCATTCCCGTTCCGACCGCAACAAATACCGCACCAAGGAAGAGATTGAGGAATGGAAACTCAAGGACCCGATTCCAATGTTTGAAACCGAATTGCAGGGCCACGGCATTTTTGACGAAGCCGAATTGCAAGCCGTGCGTGATGAAGTGGAAAAAGATGTAGCCGAAGGCTTTGCCTTCGCGCAAGCAGGCACAGACCCTGCGACGGATAGTGTGCTCCGCGATGTTTACACCGTGGGAGGTGTAGCATGACCACACGTGAATTGAGTTTCGCCCAAGCCATTCAGGAAGGCTTGGCACAAGCCATGGAAGCCGATGAGCGCGTGTTCATCATGGGTGAAGACATTGGCGTTTACGGCGGTGCCTTTGGTGTGACGGGGGACCTCGTTCATCGTTTCGGGGAAGACCGCGTGCGCGATACGCCGATTGCTGAATTGGGTGGCGCAGGCGTTGCCGTGGGTGCGGCTGTAGCAGGCGCGCGCCCCGTCTATGAGTTCCAGTTTTCGGATTTTGCCTTGTTGGCGTCTGAGCAGATTATCAATCAGGCCGCCAAGATGCGCTATATGCTCGGTGGCAAGGCGTCTGTGCCCGTGGTGTTCCGCATGCCCTGCGGCTCTGGCACGGGGGCAGCCGCCCAACATTCGCAATCCCTCGAAGCCATGTTTGGCCATGTACCGGGCTTGAAGGTGCTGGAACCCTCAACGCCGGAAGATGCCAAGGGCATGTTGCTGGCGGCGATTGATGATCCTGATCCGGTTCTAATCTTCGAACACAAGCTGCTCTACAAAATCAAAGGCCATGTGCCGGAGGAAATGTACCGCACTCCTATTGGCAAAGCTATTGTTCGGCGCGAAGGCAGCGACGTGACAGTGGTGGCCGCCGCCATCATGGTGCACAAGGCCCTTGAAGCTGCCGAGATTTTGGCGGGCGAAGGAATCAATGTTGAAGTCATCGACCTGCGTTCGATCCGCCCCATTGATACGGCGACGATCATTGAGAGCGTGAAGAAGACGACCCGCCTCGCCGTCGTTTACGAAGGGGTGAAAACCCTCGGCATCGGCGCTGAGATTTCAGCACTGGTGGCCGAGAGCGAAGCTTTCGATTATCTCGACGCGCCCATCATGCGCATGGGCGGCTCTGAATCGCCCATTCCCTATAATCCGGTTCTGGAAAAAGCCGCCGTGCCACAAACCGATGGCATCGTGGAGAACCTGCGCAAACTCGTCAAAGGCGGGATCTGAGACCATGGCTGTCGAGGTAATTTTCCCCAAGGTCGACATGGACATGGACCACGGCACCATTTCCAAATGGCACGTGAATGACGGCGACACAGTCAAGAAGGGCCAGGCGGTTTTCGAAATCGAAACCGACAAGTCAGCCATGGAAATTGAATCGCCGGGCGACGGTGTGATCAAGCTGTCCGGCGTGAAGGACGGCGAGAAAGTTGCCATCGGCACCGTGGTGGCGATGATTTACGCAAGTGGTGAGACGGCAAAAAGCTTCGCATCTATCATCACCCCTACCGTCATTCCCGCGAAAGCGGGAATCCAGACTTTGCCAGATACTCCAGTCCCAAGCCTGGATTCCCGTAACAGCGGGAATGACGGGCTTGAGAATGGTAAACCCCGCGCCACCCCACTTGCACGCCGTCTCGCAAAACAAACAGGCGTCGCACTCACATCCCTGACAGGCTCCGGCCCACGTGGTCGCATCACTGCCGCTGACGTCAAAACCGTACAGCCTGTAAAACCTATTGCAGTCGCACCCACCCCCGACTCCACTGCCATCCGCGCCCTTTATCAAGACGGCACATACGATGTGAAACCCTTGGACGGCATGCGCCGCACCATTGCACAACGCTTGGTTCAATCCAAACAAACCGTTCCGCATTTCTATCTCACCGCCACCTGCACCATCGACACCCTGAAGGCCACCCGTGAACGCCTGAACAACGCAGCGCCAAAATCAGCCGATAAAACCCCCGCCTATAAACTCTCGATCAATGACTTCATCATCAAGGCCTTGGCAGCCGCTTTGCAAAAAGTACCAGCCGCCAACGTCACCTTCACCGATGATGGCATTCTGCAACATCGCAGCAGTGATGTGGGCGTAGCTGTGTCAGTCGAGGGCGGCTTGTTCACGCCGGTTCTGCGCAATGCCGAGACCAAGTCTCTTTCCGCTATTTCAGCTGAAATGAAATCCCTCGCCGCCAAGGCCCGTGCCCGCAAATTGCAGTCGCATGAATATCAGGGCGGCACCGCTGCCATATCAAACCTCGGCATGTTCGGCGTCGAACAATTCACGGCGATCATCAGTCCACCCCACGCGACGATTCTTGCAGTGGGTGCAGCGATTGAGCGCTTTATCCCCGTAAATAAGCAGCCGGTGCTCGCCACGCAAATGACGGTGACATTATCATGTGATCATCGCGCAGTTGATGGCGCAGTAGGTGCAGAATTATTGGCGGCCTTCAAGGCGCTGGTAGAAGACCCTGCGCTGATGCTGGTTTAGTCCACCACTTCACCGGGATAAACACCCCAAAGCTCCGCCTGAATGGCATAACCTTCATACTCATCTGTGGTGACATAGCACCAGTCACCCGTGCAGCTTTTGATCTGCGCAATTGCACCCGGCATCAACATGGCGACGGTGGCACTGCCACCTGATTCAGCATCATGCAAGGCGACTGCCTTGTGCATGTTCCAGTCGGGAGCCAAGGCAAAGCGGCGGCCTGACAACATTTGCTGCAGAATCCAACCTTCCGATCCCTCAGAATCGCGGATCTTCCGCCAATTCTCAAATTCGGCGGTAACTTCGACAGGCATGCCCTTGCGCTGGAACACCCAAGCCACCTCATGGTCACTGGAGGGGCCTTTGCGCACATTCACCTTGTTTGATTTCAGGGTAAGAAAGCGCGGTATGGCAAAACCAGATGGACCAAGCTGCACCGGGGCCGTATCAATCGACGCCGTCGTATCACCGGCGACAGCCCTATGTTCGCCGCCACGCATGCCTTGCACCATCCAGATCGTGCCAGCCGCCGCCAGCAATAACCCCACCAAACCCACATGGCTGCGTTTCAGCCGGGTCATCGAACGGTCAATCAGGCGGGCGGTGGTTAGAAGGGCTGCGGTCATGGCCAAATGCTTTTCAGTTGCGGCAGACCGGAACCAGCGTCTAGAGACGTAAGGTGAAGGCCCGTGTCATCAGTGAACGGGCAAGGTTAAAATTGCGTCAATAGCAAGCATTCCCGGGGGATAAGAGACAGGTCATGGGCCAAGCCAAACCGCTGGTGATCATCACACGGAAGCTGCCGGACGCTGTGGAAGCACGCATGCGCGAGCTATTCACCTGCCGCACCAACGCCACCGACAAACCTTTTGGCAAGACTGATCTCATTGCAGCTGTGCAGGAAGCCGAGGTGCTGGTGCCAACCATCACCGACCATATCGACAAAGCGGTGTTGACACAGGCCGGGCCGCAGTTGAAGCTCATCGCCAATTTCGGCAACGGTGTTGATCATATCGACGTGGAAGCCGCATTGGCTCGTGGCATCACCGTCACCAATACGCCCGGCGTATTGACGGATGACACCGCCGACATGACCCTGGCCCTGATCATGGCGGTGTCCCGTCGCATCATCGAAGGGTCGGAGGCCGTAAAGCAGGGCGGCTGGAGCGGCTGGAGTCCGACATGGATGTTGGGTTCGCGCCTGCGCGGCAAGAAACTCGGCATCCTCGGCATGGGCCGCATCGGCACTGCTGTTGCAAGACGTGCCAAAGCTTTCGGGCTTGAAATCCACTATCACAACCGCAAACCCGCCCACCCCAAAATCGTCGAGGAACTCGGCGCGCACTATTGCGAAGGCTTGGATACGATGCTGGCCCGCGTCGATATCCTCTCCGTCAACTGCCCGCACACCCCCGCCACCTATCATCTGCTCTCAGGCCGTCGTCTGAAACTGCTAAAACCAACCGCCATCCTCGTCAACACGGCACGTGGTGAAGTGATCGACGAAGAAGCCCTGATCCGCATGCTGGAAGCAGGCGAATTGGCAGGGGCAGGGTTGGATGTATTCGAACACGAACCCGCCGTGAATCCAAAATTGCTGGCGTTGAAAAACACAGTGCTGTTACCCCACATGGGCTCCGCTACGCTGGAAGGCCGCGTCGATATGGGCGAAAAAGTCATCATCAATATCAAAACCTGGGCCGACGGCCACAAGCCACCGGATCGCGTGCTGCCGGGGATGTTGTGAGCAACGGAGGCCCTTAGAGGCCCGCAAGAGGGCGGGCACCTCAGGGTGAGGGACGTGATTATAACCCCTCATGCTGAGGTGCGAGCCCGTGCGAGCCTCGAAGCATGCGCCCCAAGCGAATGGGTAGTCATCACGATTATCTGAACACCCCACCACTAAGCGTGATGTAATTCCACCGTCGACTTGGCTATGAGGGTCTTTGAGTCTCAAAGGAAAAACCATGCTCAATCGCCGCCACGTTCTCGCTGCCGCTTTCCTCCCCATTCTGGGCCGCACATCTTATGCCGCCGACTGGGCCAACATAGAGACCGAAGCCAAGGGCCAGACGGTCTATTTCAACGCCTGGGCGGGCTCCGACACCATCAACGCCTATATCGCCTGGGCAGGTGAAGAGGTGAAAAAGCGCTACGGCGTCACAGTTTCTCACACCAAAATCACCGATACTGCGGAGGTCGTAAAGCGGGTGCGCGACGAAGTGGCCGCAGGCAAGACTGATGGTTCAGTCGATCTCGTCTGGATCAATGGTGAAAATTTCCGCGCCATGAAAACCGACAAACTGCTGTTCGGCCCTTGGTCTGAATCAACGCCCAATTATGCGCTTGTCGATGTTGAGGGAAAGCCCACTACGAAGCAGGACTTCAGCGAAGCCGTAGACGGTCTGGAATCACCTTGGGGCATGGCACAACTGACGTTCTTTGCCGATGGTGCGAAAGTCACTACGCCTCCGCACAGCATCAATGAACTGATCAGTTTCGCCGCTGCCAATCCCGGTCGAGTCACCTATCCCGCACCGCCAGATTTTCATGGCACGACTTTCCTGAAACAAGTGCTCTATGAATCGGTGCAAGACATCAGCGTCTTTGCAAAGCCAGGTGATGAAGCGACGTTCAAACAATATGAAGACCTCTGGGCCAATTCACTCGACGCGCTGCACAAGGTCAGCTGGCGCGACGGCAAGCAATTCCCCAAGGCCCAAGCTGACGTGACAAACATGGTG